>JAGVUS010000418.1 GCA_019136175.1 Chloroflexota bacterium
ATCGTTGGCGGGGATGCAGGTGTGGGCTTTGATTCTCGTTACCTGGTTAATCAACAAATCATCATCAGCATTCTCTCCAACATCACAAATGGAGAAGAAGAACTGCGCAAGGTTGTTATGGACTTCTTTTGCCCAAAAGCATAGGGCGCAGGATTTTTTGGGGGATTCTGTCTGGGTATTGCCAGGAGATTGATGATTAACTATCAACTCCCAATCAGCGGGAATGGGAGTTGTATTTATAACACCCTCATTCTGTTATTTCCAATTCGTCAGTTGGATTGAGCAGGGTTGAAAGGATCTTGACAACCCTGACCAAATGATGTAGACTACTCTATAATACAGAGTACTCTGAAAACGGAGAAAATATATGAACATATCTCCCAAAGAAGCTGAAGAAGCCCTGGCTTCCATCCATAACGTCACCCAAAAGACCCGGCACTCGATCGCTGCTGGAGGTGCATCCATCTCACTCATCGCCACCGGTATCGTCTGGTTGATCGGATTTACCGCCACGCAGTTCTTAACCGCTCCCCTTGTCGTTTGGATTTGGATTGTGACAAGCATTGTTGGCAGCGTCTTCGCCATCTTCATGGGTCTTCGTACAGGAAAACGTGTCCGCATCACCTCGTCCGCCATGATGGGGAAGCGCATCGCAATTTTCTGGGTGCTGCTGGCTCTCTTTGCCGCAGCCGCCATTGCGGTTGCCCATCCCACGGATGGAAAGCAGATCACCACGCTCATCATCCTGTTTGCAATGATCGGGCAAATGGGCATGGGGCTTTTGCTCTCCTTCTCCGCCACCTGGTGGACGGTGCCAGTTGCAGCCGTAGCCTTGATCGGTTACTTCTTTGCGCCTGGTTGGTTCTACTTATGGATGGGTCTGCTTGGAGGAGGCGTCATGATTGCCCTTGGTTTATACATCCGCTTCAGGTGGTGAGCCATGATGGAACTGAACGAGACCATTCATCAACCTGTCCGTTTGCGCATTATGGCTGTATTGATGACGCTGGATGCGGGCGACGAAGTGGATTTCACCTACTTGCGCGACCTGCTCCAGGTCTCGGATGGCAACCTCGGCGCACACTTACGCAAACTGGAAGAAGCTGGTTACATCGCAGTGAACAAAACTTTTGTGGAACGGAAACCGCGCACCTACATCGCAGCCACCGATGCCGGGCGTAAAGTGTTCAAGGAACATGTGGCGGCGCTGGAAGCGATCTTGAAAAGTAAGTGAGGAAGAATGGACGCCATTGTGCAGGTACAGGGACTTCACAAAACCTATGGCGCGACCGTCGCCGTGGAGGATATCTCATTCACTGTGGGGGAAGGCGAAATCTTTGGCATGGTCGGACCGAACGGCGCTGGAAAAACGACCACGATCGAATGCCTGGAAGGGCTGCGGAAACCTGACCGGGGAATGGTTCGTGTGCTCGGCGTGGACCCGCAGCACGACAGCCAAACCTTGCGCCTGCGCACCGGGATGCAGTTGCAACAATCCAACCTGCCGGATCGGATCAAGGTGTGGGAGGCGCTTGACCTGTACGCCTCATTCTATCCGAAGCCGGTAAACTGGAGGGAACTGCTTGTTCAATTGGGATTGGAAGAAAAACGGAACACGGCGTTTTCGAAGCTTTCCGGCGGACAGAAACAACGCCTCTTCATAGCCCTTGCCCTCCTCCCGGATCCGCAATTGGTCTTCCTCGACGAATTGACCACCGGTCTTGATCCGCAAGCCCGCCATACCATCTGGGACCTGGTGCGCGAGATCCGCTCCCATGGTAAAACGATCCTCCTGACCACGCACTTCATGGAAGAAGCGGAAAAGCTTTGTGACCGGGTTGCCATTCTTGATCATGGAAAGATCGTGGCGCTCGATACACCTGCGAATTTGATCAGCAGTCTGGGAGTTGAAGAACGCGTCACCTTCAGCGTGGATGGTACCCTGCCCCCGGCATTCACCGCTGCTCTTTCAACAGGTACCCGCGTTGAAGTGCAGGGTGACCGTGTAACAATTCATACAGTAAATACCCGGCAAGTTCCATTGGTGAGCGAAGTGGTTAACCTGCTTGGCAGTCAACAGATCTCCTTCCACGATTTGCGGACTGAGCAGCCAAACCTGGAAGATGTTTTCCTGAGCCTGACCGGTCGCGAGATGAGAGAGTGAGGCGAATATGAAAAGCCTGCTGAAAATGACCTGGGTTGAAGCGAAATTATTTTTACGTGAACCGGCTAGCGCTTTTTTTACACTGATCTTTCCGCTGTTGATGTTGCTTATCTTCGGCGCCATCTATGGGGCAAACCCTGTACCGGGCACAGATAGCACTGAGGCAGCGATTGGCGCTTTGATCCCTGCCTTTACTGGCATGTCCATTGGCATCGTTGGATTGATGCCCGTGACCATTACAATGGCGACGTACAGGGAGAATGGCATTCTGCGCCGCCTGCGGACCACCCCTGCCAGCCCTTTGATGATCATGGCGGCACAGGTGGTTGTCGTTTTTGTGATGACCGCGCTGGGAGTGCTTTTGCTCATGATTGCCGGGAAGCTGGTTTATCATGTGCAGTTCACAGGCAATGCACTCAGCCTTGCCGCTGGTTTCACCTTCTGCAGCCTGAGTTTCTTTGGGACTGGTTTTGTCCTGGCAGGCACCATGCCCACAGCGCGCACCGCCCAGATCGTTGCGATGGTCTTGATGTATCCGATGTTGATCCTTTCTGGCGCTGGCTGGCCACGCGAACTGATGCCTGCCGCAGTCTTGAAGATTTCGAATTTCCTGCCGCTGACCTATGTAATCAACCTGTTGCGCGGACTGTGGTTTGGCGAGAGTTGGGGGCAGCACCTGCTGGATGTTGGTGTGCTGGCAGTGATGTTGATCGCAGGCGTACTCATTTCGTTAAAAACATTTCGCTGGGAGTAACGCTCCGCCTGGAAAAAGAGGACTGCCACATATTCTGTCAACGGATCAGTTATTATCCTCTCCCCCCGGCAAGTTCAATTCTGCTCCGCGAGGAGCTTCCATTTTCTGCTGTGTCGTTTGCCGGTTGGGGGCGGATTTGATATACTCGGTTTGTTGCACGCACTTCATTCCACCATACACAGGAGAGATAATCCATGACAACTGCTGCTCAACTACCTGCCCGCGCAGATATCCCGGTCGAGGAGACCTGGGCTCTCGATTCCATCTTTGCCACCCCAGCCGATTGGGAGGAAGCCTGCCGTACACTGGAAGGTCTGCTGCCCGAACTGGCGGCATTCCAGGGGCGCCTGGCGGAAGGACCGGCAGTGCTCCTGGCAGCAATTCAAAAACTGGAGGAGGCTGGCACCCTGCTTGGCAAGGTATC
>JAGVUS010000079.1 GCA_019136175.1 Chloroflexota bacterium
GGTGAACGGCAGCCCCGTTATCGGCAAAATGAGATGATCCGGGCAACTGGATCAAGTTGGGTGGAACCGCGTGATGAAAACTCTCGCCCCAAGTGGGCTGGGAGTTTTTTTATTGGGCACTTTCGAATAGGAGGCAAAAATGTCAGACAAAAAAGAAGTTTACGAAGAATCAGAACTCTACCGGATTCGGCATTCCACTGCCCATATCATGGCGCAGGCAGTACTGGAGCAATTCCCGGATGGCAAGGTTGCCATTGGTCCCGCCATTGATGACGGCTTTTATTATGATTTTGATTTGCCGCGCCCGCTGACCCCCGAGGACCTGGAAAAAATTGAACGCAGGATGCGCAGCATCATTCAATCCCGGGTTCGGTTTGAGCGCCGGGTGGTCAGTGCAGAAGAAGCCAGGCAGATCTTCCACGATCAACCATACAAGCTGGAATTAATTGCCGGACTGGAAGAGGGCAAGCTGGACGAGGACGGAAATCCCGTCACAGAGAAACCCGAAATTTCCATTTATGCACATGAAGGATTCGTGGATCTCTGCCGGGGTCCGCACGTGGAAGTCTCCAGCCAGATCAATCCAGCAGCCGTCAAGCTGCTCTCGGTTGCCGGGGCATACTGGCGCGGTGACGAACGGCGTCCCATGCTCCAACGCATCTACGGTACGGTCTGGAATAATCCCCAGGAGTTGAAAGACTACCTGTGGCGGATTGAAGAAGCCAAAAAACGGGATCACCGCAAGATTGGTCATGACCTGGATCTCTTCAGTTCCGTGGATGAGATTGGCGCCGGGCTGATTCTCTGGCATCCCAAGGGGGCAAAAGTCCGCAAGCTGGTTGAGAACTTCTGGAGCGAGGAGCACGAGAAATCCGGATATGATTTTGTCTATACTCCCCACATCGGCAAATCGCAGTTGTGGGAAACCAGCGGTCACCTGGGCTTCTACAAGGAGAACATGTACTCCCCGATTGATATTGAGGGGCAGCAGTATTACCTGAAGCCAATGAACTGCCCGTTCCACATCCACATCTATAAAAGCTCCCTGCGTTCCTACCGCGACCTGCCAATTCGCTACGCTGAGGAAGGGACGGTCTACCGGTTTGAGCGCAGCGGCGTGATGCATGGCTTGATGCGGGTGCGGGGGTTTACCCAGGATGATGCCCATCATTTCTGCAGACCGGACCAGATGCCTGCGGAGATCGATTTTGTGCTGGATTTCAGCCTGCACATCCTGCGCAGCTTTGGTTTCACCGACATTCATGCCTACCTGAGCACAAAACCGGAAAAAGCTGTTGGCGAGCCGGAACGCTGGATCGCTGCTGAAGCAGCACTGCGGGCATCACTGGAGCGCGCTGGCGTGGAGTACGATGTGGACCAGGGCGGCGGGGCATTCTACGGACCCAAGATTGACCTGAAGGTCAAGGATGCCATCGGCCGCGAGTGGCAGTTGTCCACCATCCAGTTTGACTTTAACAATCCCGAACGGTTCGACCTGACCTACATTGGCGAAGACGGGCAGCCACACCGACCCTATATGGTTCACCGCGCCCTGCTTGGCAGCCTGGAACGGTTCTTTGGTGTACTGATTGAACATTACGCCGGTGCATTCCCCGTCTGGCTCTCCCCCGTGCAGGCAGCTCTGATTCCAATTGCCGACCGGCACGTGGATTACGCCCGGGAGGTTGCAGCGGAACTGCGCCAGGCTGGTCTGCGCGTGATGGTGGATGACCGCGGCGAACGGATGAATGCCAAGATTCGGGATGCCCAGAACCAGAAAATTCCCTACATGCTGGTGGTGGGCGACAAGGAAGTGGAAAACCGCCAGGTGGCGCTGCGATTGCGGAATGGAGAAAATCCGGGTCCCATGGCTGTTGCCGAATTCCTGGATAGGGCAAAGGATGAGGTTGCCCGCAAAATTTAATCCGGGTCCACCCGAACGATTCAAACGAAGCCCCGGTGTGGTTGAATACCCGGGGCTTTTTATTTTCCTGCTTTCAATTCCCTTCTCCTGCCAGGATTCCCATGGAAACCCTGTGGAATTTCAACCATAAGTGGCAGAACTGATTTGTAATTCTCCACGCTCTCAAACTGGCATCCCCTGTATAATTATTTAATCCCAAATAATGGAATGGAGGAAAACTGATGAATGCTGCACACACGTATTCCGGTGTTTACACTGCCCTGGCAACCCCGCTATGCAATGGGCGCGTTGATTTTGACCGCCTGCAAAAACATATTCATGTATTGATCCAGGATGGGATTGACGGCTTTCTCATCAATGGCACAACCGGAGAGGGGCAGTCCTTTGATTTTGGTGAGCGGGCTGAACTGGTGGCTGCCGCCCGGGAAGCTGCGCCCCACCAGGTGCTGATGACAGGAACCGGCTGTGCCAGCCTGACCGATACCATTCGCTGCACCCAGCGTGCCTTTGAACTGGGCTCGGATTGCGTACTAATTGTTCCCCCCTTCTTTTTCCGCAGCGTGACAACCAACGGACTGCTGGAATACTTCCGGCGCGTATATGCCGAAGCAGTCCCGCAGGGAAGAAAAGCGTTCCTGTATCATATCCCCCAGGTCAGCGGAGTCCCGGTGACATTTGACCTGCTGGACAGGCTGCAGGATGAAGTGGGCGACCGGTTGGCTGGCGTGAAAGACAGTTCCGGCGATGTGAACAACCTGGTCAGCCTTTGCCGGCGCTACCCCACCATGGATATATTCACCGGTGTGGATGACACCCTTCTGGATGACCTGGAAAACGGCGGTGCAGGCTGCATTACAGCTGAATCGAATATCCTTGGTGTCCAGGCAAAGCAACTGGAGCATACCTTCTTTGCCGGTAAGGATGCCCGCCCGTACAAGGACCTGCTGACGAAAGCGCTGGTTTTTCTGCCCTACGCGTCGTTCTCATCGGCAATCAAAGGATTGCTGGCAGCCCGCTATCAAGATGATGCCTGGATGGAAGTCCGTCCGCCCCTGGAACCCATTACCCAAGCAGAGCAGGAACAACTGGTCACCCACCTGCGGGAACTGGGGGTCATGCCCGGATAAATCCCCTGAAGGAAAGACTTTCACGACAAATTAATGCAATTACATCCCTCAAAGCACCTCCAAATATCCCCGGAGGTGCTTTTGATATTTAACCCTTGGCTCCACAATGTTTGATGTTAACGTCTTTCCATTTTTGAAAGCATCCATCATTCATTTTGGTATAATCAAACAATCTATCCCCCACTGATTCTCATCAGTACAACCTCATATTACGGAGCACCGGATGAAATCACACCTGCTGAAAGTATTTGTTGTTGTGGTGATTCTATTCACCAGCATCCTCA
>JAGVUS010000353.1 GCA_019136175.1 Chloroflexota bacterium
TTCTGTTCTTCTGAAACGCAGGGCAGACCAGTCCTCGTCAATTGCCACCTGCCGCACCGGGCGAAAGCCAGCCGCGGAGAGGGCATCCCAGCCGGTATCGCGGTTGAAATCACAATGGTACTTCTTTGACGTTCCCTTGGGGTAGGCAAACCAGACAACCGCATCCCCCGGGGCACGTGCTGCCACTTTCCCTGCCAGATCCTCCAAATCCACCTTGCGGATGACAAATGCCAGGATAAAGCCAGCTTCCTCCACCTCCGCCAGGCTGCAATGGATGGTCACACCTTCCAGGGCAACAAGCTCGGCTTCAAAGCTTTGCGGCGAATTCAGGACAAGGATTTCCTTGCAGTTCTTCAGGTTAAGTTTTTGAAATATGCCGGGCATGATCATCCTCCTGTCAGCGTGCATTCATCAAATTCTAACCCGAAACCATGCAAAATCAATCGTTCGTCCAGGATTCTTCAGCGGGAACAGACAAACCGACTTATAATCAAGAAAACCATCCTCCCGGAGCAGCACATGGGAAAGCCCATCACCATCACCAGCTTCATTCTCATTGGCATTGGTGTCCTTTATCCTGCTTGATGGGGCATTGAATATTGCCCTGCCGCTGGTATTCCTGGTGCTTGCCGGGATTTTCTTCATTGTCACATTTGCCACCCGCGAAAAATGGAAATGGGCGTCCCTGCTTTTCATTCCGGGGGCACTGCTGGCGGCATTCGGTGTCATTTTCCTGCTCAACGTGGTGACCAACGATTGGAAATCCTGGGCGTATGCCTGGCTGCTGCTGGTGGCAGGCATTGGCGTGGGGATGGGGCTGGCTAGCCGCGCCCAGTCCTGGCATCCCTGGGTGGCGCGCACGGGATGGGGTTTGGCGCTTGGGGGAATCACCTTCTTTTGTGTCTTCGGCGCCATCGCTGGAGGATTGTTCATCCAGATCATGGCACCCATCCTGCTGGTGATTGCCGGGGTTTCGCTGCGCTGGCTGCCATGGGATTCAATCCTCCCGGACTCCTTCCGCAGGCGGCAGCAACTTACGACCATCAACGGGAAGGAAAGCCCGGAACCACCCAACCAATCCAGCCTGGTGGAACCACTCAGCAGCCGGGAACTGGAGGTGTTGTCCCTGGTGGATGCGGGTTTCTCCAATCAGGAAATTGCCGCCAAATTGAATATTGCTGCCAGCACAGTCAAGACACACATCAACAATATTTACGGCAAGCTGGGGGTTCAAACCCGCGTCCAAGCTGTCAACCGGGCAAGGGAACTGGGATTGCTGGAGAATTAAACAGGAAATCCACCCCGAATCCACCCCCTTCTCCACCCATTGGGAGATGCCTTTCCACCCTCCCGCATGGTACATATACAGGCAAATACCAAGTTTTGACCTGTCATGGAAGGAATCATGGATAACGAATTACATAACCACACCTATGTTGTTACCGGTGCAACATCCGGAATTGGGCTGGCAGCTGCAGAAATTCTTGTGCGGCGTGGCGCAGGCGTTATTGGAGTGGGGCGCTCGGCAGAACGCTGCAAGGCAGTGGAAGCGCACCTCCACCACATCCATCCGGATGCCCCGGTTCATTACCTGGTTGCAGATTTAAGTCTGCAAAAAAATATCCACCAGGTGGCGGATGAGATCCTTAATCAATTAGCAGGTACGGGGAAACCTGTTCTGGATGGGTTATTGAATAATGCCGGGACATTTACGTACTGGATGATACTGACCGCGGAAGGGATTGAAATGCAGTGGGCAGTCAATCACCTGGCGCCCTTCCTGCTGACCCACCGTCTGATCCCGGCACTGCAGGCTGCCCCGCTTGCCCGGGTTGTTACCGTCAGTTCGGGTTCGCACCGCCATGGTTGGATCAACTGGAACGATCCACAGCTGCGCCGCTGCTACAATGGACTGCGCGCATACGGCAATACCAAGCTTGCCAATATTCTCTTCACATTGGAATTTAACCGCAGGCTTGGCACCGGTTCCGCCATCCGGGCATTTGCTGCCAACCCCGGGTTGGTAAAAACGGACATTGGCATGAAGGGCAATCCCGCCATTGCCGGGCTGGTGTGGAAACTGCGCCGCTCCGGGGGGATCCCGGCGGAAGAATCCGCCCGCGGGATCGTGTACCTGCTGACGGAACCATCCATCCAGGAATCCACCGAAGTGTACTGGAAGCATGGCATACCGCAGCACGCCAGCCGCCGGGCGCTTGACCCCGCAGCTGCCACCCGCCTGTGGGTGCTTTCTGAAAAAATGTGCGGTCTGGATGGAGGAAACCGCCATGATGCCGCCTGATCCTGCTTCCAACCACAAGCCGCTCATTGCAATTACCGGTGCAACCGGCGGACTGGGCAGGGCTTTTGCAGTGGAATGTGCCAGCCGCAGCTGGGATCTCTTCCTCACTGACCTAGCACCCGCTCCACTGGCAATCCTGGCATCCAGCCTGGAGACAACCTATGGCATTTCTGTTGTCACCCATACCTGCGACCTGACCGATCCCTCCAGCCGGGCACAAATGTTTGATCGCATCCGGGATGAATCGATTCGCTTTTGGGGATTAATCAACGTGGCTGGGCTGGACCATGAAGGTCCCTTCTTTGAACAATCCGACAGGCAGATTCGCTCCATCCTCCGGTTGAATATTGAAGCCACGCTCGGGATGATTCACGAACTTCTGCCATTCCGTGCGCCATTGACCCCGTTTCGAATCATCAATGTTGCCAGCCTGGCAGCCTTTTATCCGATGCCCGTGAAAGCCACATATGCTGCATCCAAACGTTTTCTGCTGGATTTTTCCCTGGCTCTACGCGAGGAACTGCGCGGCCTGGGTGCCACGGTTACCGTATTATGCCCGGCGGGAATGCCCACAACAGCTTCCTGCATTGCCGGAATTGAAGCCCAGGGTTGGATGGGGCAAATCACCACACGGGACGTGGGGCGGGTGGCAAACCAAACCCTGGATGCCGCCCTGGCTGGCAGGGTAATCGTCATCCCCGGGGGTGTGAACCGCCTGCTGCAAATTCTTGGCGGGCTGGCGCCTGCCTCGCTGGTTGCCCGGATCATTTTCCAGCGTTGGACCTCCGCCCGTCAGAAACGAAATTGGATTTCCCCAGCCATTCCACAAGTGGAGACCTGAGAGAGCAAAATCATTCAGCCCTCCGGGTTTCCGCACAATCGAAGATCCGCCCGGATAATCAGTCTATGCGCTTTTCCTCCGAACCAGATCCGGCAAATAAAAGCCCAATACCGCTGTTGCCATGGCAATAAAATACATTGGATTGCCGGGTTCCAGCGGATGGTAGAAAATCAGTGCGGCAAGGAGCGGAATCAGCGCACCAATCAAGGTGCCCATCAGCCGCTGCAAATATTGCTTGGGGATATTTAACCACCCCTTTGCAACTGCAAGCCAACCCACCAGGAATGCACCGGCAGTCCAGCACAACCAAACGATGAAAAGGAAAAGCAGCGGTTGAGTCTCCAGAATATTATCTGTGACCGGGAAGAGCAGGGAAAGAAGCAGCAATACACCCTGGGTCATGATAAATTGAAAGAAGAGAACAACCAACCAGACAAAAGTCTGCGCCAAAGTGATTCGTGGCTTCATTCATATGTAACCTCCGGGGATTTCCTGATTTCGTCTCAATATCTTTCAACCAGCGCGTTCATATGCCTGCCGAATCCATACCATCAATTCATCATCCACTTCCATTGGGCTGGTCAGATACACTTTGTACTGGCACATTCCTCCGGGCGGTTGAGCTTGCAAGCGTTCCGTTGAATCCACATTCTTCATGTTTAATCCAACCTCCAGGCGCCCACGGCTGGCAGGTCCAACCATGGCAAACTGCCGCTTTCGGCGCAGGCTGAGATAGCCTTTCTTGGGCACAATTTCAAACTCCCCAAACCCTGAAACAGCTTTCATCACAGCGTCATGGATGGGATGCAGGGATGCCCTGGATCCGGAATAAATTTCCGCAACCAGTTCCTCCAGGGATGATTCCACTGACTGCTCCTGGAGTGATTTCAGATAGAAAGTTACCAGTGTGTTAGCATCGCCATGCCCCACGCCCAGTTCGCGTTTTAACATCTCGCAAATTTCTCCATGGCGGACCAGGCCGCTCTGACGAATGAACACATACAATTCTTCCAGCGTTTTTCCAGTGCGTTGCTGGATATTTTTCAACTGGGTTGAGGTTGCCTGCTCCACAATATTCATAATTCACTCCCAATCATTGATGATTGATGTTTTCTATTATAGCAAATCTGCTTGACTTTCTTTCAAAATTATATTAATATTATCTTATTTATCTTATTTAAGGCGGTATAACGATGAAAAAATCACTCCTCCTTGCCCTTATCACCATCCCCCTGCTTCTTTCCGCTTGCAATCGTGATAGCAAGCCCACAGATGGATCCGGCAATCCAACCAATGGACAATCCATCTTTGAAGTCCCCGCCAACATCCTTACCGTGACACCTTCCGTGGCAGAAGAACTCCAGGTGGAGTCTTTGATCCCGGTATCCGGCGGGACACTGACAGTCACCGGTGGGGATGGAACCACCTATACATTGATGATACCAGCAAATGCATTGACAATTGATACAACCATTCGCATGATACCGGTAGACGAATTGAATGGCATGCCTTTTGGAAACAATCCGCTGGCAGTTCAACTGGAACCCAATGGTTTACAGTTTGACAAGTTTGTTACATTGACAATCACACCAGCACAACCCATCCCTGCGGAGGAGCAGATTCTTTTCGGTTACCAGGGAGAAGCAAATCATCTTATTCTCGCCGCACCAATAGTGAGTTCAACAGATATTCAAATCCTGATGGATCATTTCAGCGGCTACGGTGTTACCAAGGGGCTGTTGGCGGATATTGAACCGGTTCGCCAACGGATTGGGGGGGATGCAGAAGCTCGCATTCGCTCGCAGATTGCTGAGTCACTGCAACGTGAACGCCAGCGCCAGCTGCTTGGAGGAGAGCCGGATAACAGCCTGTGGGAGAGTTTCGATCCCCTATTTAAGGAATATGAGGAACAGGTCATCAAGCCGCGCATCGCTGCAGCCGGGGAAAGCTGTGCAGCGGGACGGCTTGCAATGCAAACGGTTCTGGGATATGAACGCCAACGGCAGTTATTGGGAATATCAGAGGGATCGTCCAACCTGTTTGATGCCGGACTGATGGGTACCGTAGCAACGATCTGCATGCAAGAGGAATATGAACTCTGTCGGGATGATCATGTCATTCATCGAATCATACCAGCCTGGCTGGGCTTGGAACGTCAGTATGCTTTACTGGGTATGGGTGAGGAAAATCCACAGGTTCTTCAAACTGCACGCGGATTGGTAGAGAAATGTCTTTCGTTTGAATTGGTTTTTGAGTCGGAGGCTTCCTTCGATGACGGAGGAGGTGGAGGATATTCATCTTCTGTAACATCGACGGTCAAGACCCAGTTCTCAATGGATGAAATGAATATCAAAGGCACCGCCCCATTGGTAAACACCCGGTTTGAATTTCGAACCGATGGCTGCGATGTTGAAAATATCCGCGGAGGCGATACATTCACATTAATCAGCCTGATCCCCATCCCCCAATCCAACATTCCGGAAGAGTCCCTGGGATCTGTTGTGGACATCAAAATGACCTATTTCCCAGGTAACACCTCGGAGAGTTTTACCATCACCTGCGAAGATACTCCGCCCTTCACATCCCCACCAACCCCCTTATGGACAGGTATTTACCTGATAACCCACCAGGCGGAGATGGATATGACGGGTGGGGGATTTCTTGTGGAGGGTTGGGAAATTTTCGGCGATGAGTATTTTGCCAAAAAGGAATGGATTTTTGAATCTGCCAGCGATGGCGTGGTGGAAGCAGGGACATTCAAGCTGTATCACCGTCCCAAGTGACAGGTCCAGGTAGGAATTGGATCATCAATTTCCGCTACTCCGGGAATTCATTTCAGCCCTGGCGATTGCAATGATTCCCCGGATCCATTCTGCCTTTCCTTCTGTATATGCCTCGCGGTCCCGGGGATACCTGGCTGCCAGGCTTAACTTCAAGGCGCCGTAGGCTTCCACAGCATCCGGATGGACACGCAAATAGTCCCGGAAGAGCAAATGATTCAACCACTCGCTACTGTGATGCTCCAGCATATGGATATGGTGGGTGGAGTGCGGGTTGCGGCGGACAAAATAGTGGCGGCGGGGAATGCCATATTCACCCAGGCAGGAGTAACCCAATTGTTCCAATGGGGGAATACAGATAAAGGCTTGCTCAAAATTCGCAACGGCAATGGCAATATCGAGAATGGGTTTGGCAGGACAGCCGGGAATGGATGTGCTGCCCACATGCTGGATGTCCAAAATCCATGGACTAATCACTGCCTGGATGCGCTGTTTCTCCTCCTCAAATAAAAGGCTCCAGCAGGGGTCATATGGCACCAGCCGAACCACCCCACGTTCCAACCCAAGGACCGTCATACTGTTGCACTTTTTCCGGCTGATAGGGCTGAGCTTTCAAGCACAATGGCAGCCACAACCAGCAGCAGGTACAGCCACCTGCCCCACAACCCGAGAAACTGTTTCACCGGGTCAAACAACACTGCCAGGAGAACAGGCAGGAACGCCAGCACCCAGGAAACGAGGCTGGCAACCTGCAGACTGCGGGAATTTTTAAAGAGCAGGAAAAAATTCAGAACTGCCGGCAGCCAGAGAATCAGAAATACCAGCCCGGCAGGCGCTTCCTTAACCCAACCAGCAAAGGACATCCGTCCCATCAGCAATTCCCTCAATCCCCACAAAACGCCCATCAACAGG
>JAGVUS010000155.1 GCA_019136175.1 Chloroflexota bacterium
TATGCCAGCACCTCGTCATAATTTAAAAGCCCGTCGGGGGCGATCAGGTGATTGACAACAAAATGAAGACCCAGCAGCAGGACGATCAGAAGTCCGCCAATGAGTTTCAATGACCACAAGAATGCACCTTCGCGAGGTTTGGGGTGGGATGGGGTAATCATTTGGTACCGTGCCTTTAATGACGAACCATGGAAATGGTAAAAATGAGGATTCCGGTAATTGATAAAACCATGACTGCAATGAACAAAGCCCGCTGATGCCGGACGCCGATCCCAAAACTGGTTAACGCTATCCGGATCCCGTTCAGCCCATGGATGATTCCCGCAGCAATGACCAGCATTTCCCCAAACTTTATCAGGGGAGTTTTTGCCAGGGCAATAAAGTTGTTATAGGCTTCCGGACCACGCGCCAGGTTCCCCAAGGCGATCAAGTGCAGAAACAGGTACAGGGTCAATCCCAGGGCTGTAATGCGATTGAGGATAAATGCCCAGGATCCCACCTGGCGATTGCGGGGATCAAACCATTGTATGAAGCGTTTGGGTGAAGATTGGTTCGTCATGGGCGGCTCACTTTTTGTGATTTCTTAAATACTCTGGATATCCGGTGATGGATGACCCGGCGGCGAAGGTTCATGATCCGCCAGCCGGGGTCAACGTTGGAGGGACATACTTCGGTGCACTCAAATGCAGAATGGCACCGCCAGACTCCGTTTTCGTGATCAGCAAGGTCAAAAAGGACCTCATTTGGTGCAAATGCAATCCCCTGTTGTATGGCAGCCAGGGCTGCCGGACCGCGATAGTCTGTTGATGTAAATGCTGCCGGGCAGGCGCTGACACATAAACCGCATTCAATGCAATCCACCAGCCGTTCATATGGTTCGTTGGGTGTGCGGTTTGGGGTAATTTCGTATGGTAGTTGGGCTGCTTCCAACGGGACAACTTGCTGGAAATCGGCTTCCTCGGTTTGCCGGTACAAATGACCCATATCCACCACCAGGTCTGACAGGACAGGAAAATTTCTAAGCGGTTCAATTTTTAGAACACCATTATTTTTTACAACAGTGTGCAGGGAGGTGATGCAGGTTAATTTTTCCTTACCATTGACGCGCATCCCACAAGCACCACAGGTTGCGTGATGGCAGGCGTGCCGGAAGGTGAGGGAGCGATCCTGAAACGCCCAAATCTTCTCAATGGCATCCAGAACATACTCGTCAGGGTGGATTTCCAGTGGAAAGGATTGAAAATGTGGTTTATCTGTCGGTCCTTTTTGCCGGAGCACATTGACTGTTATTTTCCAAAGTGGTTGATTCAATGAAAACCTCTCTTATGAATGCGTGTAGTAATCCCGATAGGAATCCAAGACAACCTCCCTGGTTTCACAAGACCGGGATACTCCCATTAGATTGCAAACCAGGTCCACTGTCTTTTCTGCCATCACCCGGCAGGTGGTTGCCTTGCCTCCAGTGATCGTAACCAATCCTCCAATCCCATCGGTTTCCTGATGGTGATAGCATTTAAACGTGCGCGACAGGCTTCTCCCCAAGGTTGTCGATCCAATCAGGGGGCGGGCGGACATGTATGCGCCGCGTTGATGTGTGGCGGCTACAGCCGGGACAAGTTCGGCAGCTTTTTGGTGCATCAGTTCAACCTGGGCTGGGGTGACAGGGATATAGTCCACATCTTCCACTTCGAAGGATGTGGTTCCGATGACAACCATCCGCCGTTGAGGGATGAGGATGTCACCATCATCCGGTTCGCACAATCGATTAATTACCCGCTGGACAAGACGTTGATCATAACAGACCATGACTCCGGGTGTGGGAATAACATCAACAGTTACTCCGGCAAGCCGGGCTACCAATCCCGCCCAGGCACCGGTGGCATTGATAACCATGTCTGCAGTGAACTTGATTTTTTCATTCGTGTGACGGTTGATGGCACTAACTTCCCTGATATTGCCTTTTCCGTCGAAATCGAAACCAGTGACCTCGTGATAGGTGAGGAATTCCGCTCCATTCTTTTTGGCGGTGGCGGCAAATGCCATTGCCAGACGCAGGGGATCAAAGACTCCATCCGGGACGGAATAAGCAAGCCGGGTTTTTGGCGTGAGGTTGGGTTCCTTCTTTCGGGCTTGATTACCGGTGAGGCGTTCAATGGGAATGCCGCATTTCTGCGCTCCTTGTTCAAACCGAGTGCCGTATGCTTCGTCTTCTTCATCCAATGCAACAAATAAACCACCATTGTATTCAATACACTGGGCGGCGATTTTTCTTAATAGAATATTTTCCTCAATGCATTCAATTGCCGCATCCTGGTCGGTAACGCAATAACGCGCCCCGCTGTGCAGGAGACCGTGAGTTCGCCCGGACGTCCCATTGGCAATATCACCTCGTTCGAGGACAGTAACCCGAAAACCACGCAAGGCAAGATCGTGGGCAGTGGCGCACCCGGTAAAACCGGCTCCAATGACAATAATATGTGGATTGGAGCTCCTCATGACCGGTCTCCAATCTCGACCCAGTTAAGTGTTCGGGAAACTGCTTTTTTCCACTCGGTGAAAAGATGTTCCCGGTAAGTTGGGTCCATCTTTGGGGTCCAGGTGCGATCCATCCCCCAATTGGCTTGCAGTTCATTGAAGTTTTGCCAATATCCCACCGCCAAACCGGCGGCATAGGCAGCACCCAGTGCCGTCGTCTCTGCAACCCTGGGACGGATGACGGGGACATTCAACATGTCTGCCTGGAATTGCATCAATAAATCATTGATAACCATGCCGCCGTCAACCTTCAGCGAGGTTAATTTCTTTCCGGAGTCCTGTTCCATGGCATCCAGGACTTCGCGAGTCTGGTATGCCGTGGCTTCCAGCACTGCCCTGGCGATGTGCCCGCGGTTGATAAACCGGGTCAAACCCACGATCACTCCCCGGGCATCGCTTCGCCAATGGGGTGCAAACAAACCGGAAAATGCAGGAACGAAATAAATGCCGCCATTATTTTCCACGGTTCGGGCAAGTGGTTCGATATCCGAGGACCTCTCGATCAATTTAAGATTATCACGGAGCCATTGGACCAAAGCACCGGCAATGGCAATGGAGCCTTCCAGGCAGTAAACTGCCGGTTGGTTTCCAATTTTAAAACCGAGTGTTGTTAAAAGCCCATTCTGACTGGCAATTGGCTGATTGCCAGTGTTCATGAGCATGAAACACCCGGTGCCGTATGTGTTTTTGGCTTCGCCCGGGTTGTAACATGCCTGTCCAAACAGGGCTGCCTGCTGGTCGCCCAAATCACCGGCGATGGGAATGCCATTCATTGCACCAATTCCATAGCCA
>JAGVUS010000195.1 GCA_019136175.1 Chloroflexota bacterium
GTGAATAACAGATTTGCCAGCTTGGACTGGGCATAAACCTTCCAACCAAAATAAGCACGCTCATTTTGTAAATCAGAAAAATCCAATCGCGCACCCACATGAGCCCCGGAGGACACATTGATGATCCTGGCGCTGCCTGATACAGTTAATAAATCCAACAGTTCCCGGGTGAGAAGGAAATATGCCAGATGATTCAATGCAAATGTCATTTCCAAGCCATCCACGCTGACCAACCGACGGGTAAAAAACGCCCCCGCATTGTTGATCAACACGTCCAACCGGGCATGATGATGAATTTCCTGTGAAATCCGTTTCACATCGCGGATTGATGATAAATCTGCCTGCAAACCCCGGACATCATTGTTCCCAGTTGCAGTTCTAATCTCCTGTGTAGTCGCAGAGAGTTTCTCTGGGTTTCTCCCAATAATGGTAACACTTGCACCCATATCAGCCAGCCGCTCTGCTGTAACCCTGCCAATGCCACTGGTTCCGCCTGTAATGACTACATACCTACCTGCCATATTGTACGTTTCCATATATTCACCTTTCGATTGATCTGAACGTAATTATAGAGTTTCCCACTGGATAATCAATGGGAGACAGTACAAACATTGGACAAAAAAAGACCGGGGGAATTCCCCGGTCTGGAAATGTGTCTTTTTGATTTAGATGAAATGGTTTAACAAGGCATTTTTAATTTCTGCAATTGCCTGGGTGATGTGAATATAGCGGGGGCAGGCTTCGGTACAGTTGAATGCTGTCCTGCATAACCAGACCCCCTGTCGTTCTGCCAGAATCTTTAACCGACGGGCACCCGCCCGGTCGCGGTTGTCGAAAATGAAGCGGTGGGCATTGACAATTGCTGCCGGTCCCAAATACAGGCGGTTTGCCCAAAACGATGGGCAGGAAGTGGTGCAGGCAGCACAAAGGATGCACTTGGTGGTGTCGTCAAACCGGTCTCGTTCAGCCGGGGATTGCAGCCGTTCCCTGCCGTCCTCTGGCAGCGGTTCATCATTAACCAGGTATGGTAAAACCGCGCGGTAATGGGCAAAGAATGGCTCCATATCCACAATCAGGTCCTTGATCAATGGCAGCCCCAGCAGCGGCTCTACAGTAATTTGCCTGGAACGAAGATCGCGCACCAGAATCTTGCAAGCCAATCCATTTTTCCCATTAATGCGCATGGCATCCGATCCACACACACCGTGCGCGCAACTGCGGCGGTACGCCAGGGTTGGGTCATGTTCTGCACGAACCATTTCCAGCAAGTCCAACACACGGTCGG
This sequence comes from Chloroflexota bacterium, assembly GCA_019136175.1. Lineage (GTDB taxonomy): Bacteria > Chloroflexota > Anaerolineae > Anaerolineales > Anaerolineaceae > CALMHE01. Next base: position 1,286 of record JAGVUS010000195.1, read on the forward strand.
TAGCTTCCGCCTCAAGGGAGAAGAGATCGTAATGCGGACGAAGGTCCTTTTCAGGATGGAAACGAAATACTTTCAATTGCAATTCCATTTCACCTTGGCTCCTTTCCTGCTCCGGGGGTGTGGATCAATATGTCCGCTCCCTGGGCGGGTAACTTGTAATGACAACGGGTTTATAGCCAAGCCTGATTGCATCCCCTTCCAACCAGGCGAGACTGTGCTTAAGCCAATGGACATCATCCCGGTGGGGAAAATCCTCGCGGGCATGTGCCCCCCGCGATTCAGTTCGTGCTTCAGCAGCTACGGCGGTGATATATGCCAGGTCAAGCAGGTTGCCCAATTCCCAGGCTGATTGCAGCTCCTGGTTGAAGGTTGTTCCAGTGTCCTGCACGCGAATATGATGGTAGCGTTCCCGTAAATCCTCTAATGCCCCAACCACCTGTCGTAATCCCTCGGCTGTCCGGAAAACACCCACATGGTCAAACATCAATGAGCGTAATTCCTTTCCTATCCGGGCTGCCTGTTCTGCCCCATCTCCTGCACGCAGGCTGGCAAGCTGTTGAAGGGCAAAGGATTCCGGCTGGGGCGGAAGGGGAACCAGGTCTGCATCCCGGGCGTATCCGGCAGCATGCAAACCGGCGTGCTTGCCAAATACCACCAGGTCCACAAGAGAATTGGTTCCCAAACGGTTTGCACCATGCACGGATACACAAGCACACTCACCAACTGCATATAATCCCGGTAGGACGCGGTTGGATTCATCCACAATCACCCGCCCATAAATATCGGTTGGGATTCCACCCATGGCGTAGTGAGCAGTCGGCTGCACCGGGATGGGTTGGACTGCCGGATCCACACCCAGGTAGGTGCGGCAAAAATCCACAATATCCGGAATTTTTGACAGGATTTCCTCGGCAGTCACCCGGTAAGGTGTGCCATCCGGACGTGTCCGTCCATCAGCTTCAGCGTACCGGTTGACAGTATCGGGACGGGCATCCAGCAAGAGATAGTTCTGTCCGCCAATTCCCCGCCCGGCTTTCATCTCCAGGTACATTGCCCGGCTGACCACATCCCGAGAGGCAAGATCCTTGATCCGGGGAGCATATTTTTCCATAAATCGCTGCCCCTGATCATTGATGAGAATTCCGCCCTCCCCCCGGACGGCTTCAGTGATGAGAATACCCAGCTTGTAAATCCCGGTGGGGTGGAACTGAAAAAATTCCATATCCTCTGCCGGGAGTCCCCGGCGCACAACTGCAGCCACGCCATCACCCGTGTAGGCGTATGCATTGGAAGTAATTTCCCACATCCTGCCATGCCCGCCGGTGGCAAATATGACTGCCTTGGCATGAAACACATGAATAACGCTCGTTGCCAGTTCAAGCGCAACAATCCCGTAACAGGTGCCGCCATCCACCAGGACATCCAGCACCAGGAACTCATCATAAAAGAGAATGCCGTTCTTGAGGCACTGCTGATAGAGAGTCTGCAAAATCATATGACCTGTGCGGTCGGCAGCATAGCAGGAACGGCGGATGGGTTTCCCCGTCTGGTTGTTGGTATGCCCGCCAAAGGGGCGCTGGGCAATCCTCCCATCCGTGGACCGCGAGAAAGGCAGACCGTAATGTTCCAGGTCGTACACTGCCTGGACAGCCTCACGGCACATAAATTCGATTGCATCCTGATCACCCAGGTAATCACTACCTTTGACAGAATCATAGGCATGCCACTCCCAGTGGTCCTCTTCAAGGTTTCCCAGGGCGGCGCCGATTCCCCCCTGGGCTGCACCCGTGTGGGACCGCATGGGATGCAGCTTGCTTACCACCGCTACATTGGCAATCTGCGAGGCATTCAAGGCTGCCATCAAGCCCGCCCCCCCGGCACCAACAATTACAACGTCATAGGTATGGGTCTCGACCATATCCATCTCCTGTCCTCATTTCCATCCGGATCAGCAAGGATCAATTTCGAACACCAGCAATCAGCGCAATGAAACCTGCCAG
>JAGVUS010000136.1 GCA_019136175.1 Chloroflexota bacterium
AAAATCCACCTTGCCTTTTTTTTTACACTGTGATACCATTCTTTCCCGTAACAACTGAACAGCCCATGCTGGCAGCTCTTATCCAGAGAGGCGGAGGGACCGGCCCGATGATGCCTCGACAACCTGGAGCCAAAAGCTCGAAGGTGCCAATTCCGGCAGACACATCTGGAAGATGAGAGGCAGACCTCAAATTTCTTGAATTGCCCCTCGCCAGAAGGGCAATTTTTTTATCAAAAAGGAGAACCAAACCCATCATGAACACCTCTCTCGAAAAATCGGAGCATTTCCTCTTCACCTCCGAATCGGTGACCGAAGGTCACCCCGACAAACTCTGCGACCAGGTCAGCGATGCCGTGCTGGATGCCTGCCTGGAGCAGGATCCCACCTCGCGCGTTGCCTGCGAAGCCGCCACCAAGACCGGCTTTGTGCTGGTGCTGGGCGAAATCACCACCCACGGTTTTGTGGATTTTGATAAACTGGTGCGCAAGGTCGTCACCGATATCGGTTACGATGACAGCGCCAAGGGCTTTGACGGCAACACCTGCGGCGTGCAGGTGGCAATTGCCCAGCAATCGGGTGACATTGCCATGGGTGTGGACAAGGCGCTGGAAGCCAAGGCTGGCGAGATGACCGATGCCGAAATTGAAGCCATCGGCGCAGGCGACCAGGGGATGATGTTCGGCTACGCCTGCGACGAAACCCCCGCCCTGATGCCCATGCCGATCTACCTGGCGCACAAGCTGACCCGCAAACTGGCGGAAGTACGCAAGAGCGGTGAACTTGCCTGGCTGCGCCCGGACGGCAAGAGCCAGGTGACGGTGGAATACCACCACGGCAAACCCGTCAAGGTGGATACCGTGCTCATCAGCACCCAGCATGCCCCCGAGGTCTCGCACGCCGAGATCAGCGAAATGGTGTATGAATCCGTCATCCGCCCGACCATCCCCGATGAACTGATGGATCATGGTCCCAAGGTCTATGTGAATCCCACCGGGCGCTTTGTCATTGGCGGACCGATGGGCGATGCCGGTTTGACCGGTCGCAAGATCATTGTGGATACCTATGGTGGGATGGGCAGGCACGGCGGTGGTGCTTTCAGCGGTAAGGATCCCACAAAGGTGGACCGTTCGGCGGCATACGCCTGCCGCTGGGTTGCCAAGAATATTGTCGCTGCCGGGCTGGCAGAACGCTGCGAAATCCAGGTGGCATATGCCATCGGCGTGGCACACCCGCTCAGCATCAATGTGGAGACCTTTGGCACCGGTACCGTGGCAGACGAAAAAATTGAAGCCCTGGTGGCGGAATTCTTCGACCTGCGCCCGGGTGCAATCATCCGCGATCTGAAGCTGCGCCGCCCGATCTACAGGCAGGTGGCTGCCTATGGTCACTTTGGTCGTGATGACCTGGACCTGACCTGGGAAAACACGGACCGCGCCGACGCACTGCGCCGGGCGGCAGGACTGTAAGCCCCTCCCTGTGTGGACTGCAACATCCCCGGTTGATGAAGCCGGGGATGTTTTTTGTTGAAATCGCTTGACGGCATCCGCCACCCGGGCTAGAATACAAGTAATTCCATATCGTCTCCTGGGCGCTGCTCCCCCCGGATGGGGAGGCTTCTCCACCAATGAGAAGGCGAAACCGGTGCAAGTCCGGTGCTGTCGCGCAACTGTATGAGTATGAGCTCAAGCCAGGTCGCCCGCCCACGAGACCAGTTCCACAACCTCGCGGAAAGGAGGTGGAGACTCGCAGCAATCTTCATCGTCTCCCTGTCCTCGTGGACAGGGTTTTTTGTTCTGGCAGGATTTACATCTCACAAGATCACAGGAACCCATTGATGAAACGCATTCTCTTTCTGATTGTGACCCTCTCGCTGCTGCTGGCAGCCTGCACACCCACCCCGGCGGCACCTGCCGGGAAATCCTTTACCGATGGGTGGGGACGCACCATCACCCTCCCCGGCACCCCGGCGCGAATCGTCTCGCTGGCACCATCCAACACCGAAATCCTGTTTGCCATCGGCGCGGGTGCGCAGGTGGTGGGACGGGATGAATTTTCCGATTACCCTGAAGAAGCCAAAGCCCTGCCCTCCGTGGGCGGCTCGATGGGTGATTTTAACCTGGAAACCATCGCCAGCCTGCAGCCCAACCTGGTGCTGGCAGCCTCCACCAACACGCCCGAGCAGGTGAAGGCGCTGGAGGACCTGGGCATAACCGTCTATACACTCACCAACCCGGCAGACATGGAAGGACTGTATGCCAACATTACAATTGTGGGTGAATTGGCTGGCAGGCAGAAGGAAGCCGCCGACCTGGTGGCATCGCTGAAGGCACGCGTCCAGGCGGTGGAAGAGAAAATCATGATTCTCAGTTATGCCCCGATGGTATTCTATGAACTGGATGGCTCCGACCCCGCCAAGCCCTGGACGGTGGGACCCAACACCTTCATCAGCAGGTTGATTGGCATGGCAGGCGGGTTCAACCTGGGCGATTCCATGTCCAGCGAATGGGGGCAGTTCAGCCAGGAGGAGTTGATCAAAGCCAATCCGCAGATCATCCTGCTGGGTGATTCCAATTATGGGACCACGGTGGAGCAGGTGGCATCCCGCCCCGGCTGGGACGCATTGATTGCCGTGCAACAGGGACAGGTATTCCCGTTTGATGACAACCTGGTCAGCCGCCCGGGTCCCCGCATGGTGGACGGGCTTGAAGCGCTGGCGCGCCTGCTGCATCCAGGCATCCTTGATTAATCAAAGAAGATAAGAGTTAATGAAGAATACCGCCCGTCCATTCCTGGTCAGTTTCCTGGTGCTGCTGACAGCCCTGCTGCTGAGCGCAGCTGTGGGCAGCGTGGCAGTATCACCTGCCGAATGGCGCACCCTGCTGAAAGCCGTGCTGGACGGGCGGGCTTTTTCCGATCCGCAAACCGCACCGCTGGCATCCATTTTCTTCAACCTGCGGCTGCCGCGCACCTGCCTGGTGGCACTGGCAGGCGCAGCCCTGGCAGGCAGCGGATCCGCCTACCAGGGCTTGTTCCGCAACCCGCTGGCGGACCCCTACCTGATTGGCGTGGCATCCGGTGCAGGGCTGGGAGCGGTGCTGGCAATGAGCATCCGGTTTCCCTACACGCTGGGCGGTCTGCTGGCAACCCCGGCAGCTGCCTTCGTGGGAGCGCTGATTTCGGTCTTCCTGGTGGTACAGCTGGGGCGCGCCGGGAAGGGGATTGCCGCCCCCAACCTGGTGCTGGCTGGGGTGGCGGTTTCGGCATTTACCAGCGCGCTGACGGGTGTGTTGACAAGCCTGGGGCACGGGCTGAATGTTTTGCAGTTCGGCGGCGAGCAGGCGCAGCAGCTTGGGCTGCCCGTCCGGCGGGTGCGCTTCCTGGTAATCGCCTCCGCCACGCTTGCCACGGCTGCCGCGGTAGCGTTCACCGGTGTGATTGGCTTTGTGGGCTTGATCATGCCGCACCTGGCGCGCCTGTTGTGGGGCAGCGACTACCGCCGCCTGATTCCCCTATCAGCGCTGGGCGGGGCGGTATTACTGCTGCTGGCGGATGTGGTGGCGCGGGTGATTCTTGCCCCGCAGGAACTGCCTGTCGGCATCATCACCGCGCTGCTGGGCGCGCCGTTTTTC
>JAGVUS010000135.1 GCA_019136175.1 Chloroflexota bacterium
TGGGATTTGTTGGAGCTGCCATCAGTTATTGGGGAATGCGGTCAGAAGGAAAGCTTCAGAATTGGCTGGCGTTGGGATTGTTATTTGCTTTTGGGTCTGCTGGTCCGCTGATTTGGGTGGATGCGGATGAACTGGGCTTTACATTTACGGGTGGTGCTGGCGACCTGTTTGACTTTGTGGTTCAGGCGACCAAACAAAACTTATTGATCAATCTAATCACCCTTGCCATTGCTGTGGTTCTTTGGAAGTATGCGGGGCGAAGAATTTCTAAATGGGTGGGTTGGGGTTCTGCTGCACTGATCAGTCTTGGCTTGATCATTTTTCAACTGGCTGGCGGACAAAAAGGATGGAATGGTGATCACTGGTTTGTCATTCTTCATGAACAGGCAGAGGTTGGCAGTTATGCGAGCTTAACCGATCCTGTTCAAAAACGGAGTGCAGTATTTGATGCCCTGGTGGAAAACGCCACGGAGTCACAAGCAGATTTGTTGCAGGCTCTCAACCGCTGGAATATTCCCCATACATCGTATTACCTGGTCAATGCAGTTGATGTCCAGGGGGGACCTTTGTTAAGATTATGGTTGGAGACCCGTCCGGAGGTGGACCGTATTCTGCAAAGTCCCCGGCTGCGTCCCCTTGCGGAGCCTCTTCCTGTGGCGAGTGGTATGGAAGCTCCTCCCAATGATCGTTTGTGGAACCAAACCATGATTGGTGTGGATCGTGTTTGGGATGAACTTGGGATTCGGGGCGCGGGTATTCTTGTTGGTCAGCCGGACTCAGGTGTTCAGGGAGATCATCCTGAAGTTGCGGATGGTTTCCGGAGTGATGGCGGGGATGGTTGGCTGGATCCATGGAATGGAACGCTGGTCCCAGTTGATATTGGCGGGCACGGGACCCATACCCTGGCAACGGTTCTTGGCAACGAAGTGGGAATGGCTCCCGATGCCAGCTGGATTGGCTGCGTCAACCTGGCAAGGAATTTGGGAAATCCTGCATATTACCTGGATTGCTGGCAATTCCTGTTCGCTCCATACCCCCAGGGAGGGGACGCATTTCTTGATGGTAATCCAGCCCGCGGTGCCAATGTATTCAACAATTCCTGGGGATGCCCGAAGCTGGAGGGGTGTGATCCTAATACATTTATCACAGCGGTGGAAGCGCTAAAAGCAGCGGGAGTTTTTGTGGTTGTATCTGCTGGCAATAGCGGTTATTCCGGTTGCGGGACTGTTGGTGATCCACCGGCGATTTATGAAAATGTCCTGTCTGTCGGAGCTATCACTGAATTGGGAACGCTGGCGGACTTTTCCAGCCTGGGACCGGTGCTGACGGATAAGAGTGAAAGGGTCAAACCAGACCTGGTTGCTCCGGGACAGGAAATTTTGTCTGCTTACCCCAACAGTACCTATGAATATGCTTCGGGCACATCCATGGCTGGTCCGCATGTGGTAGGTGTGGTGGCATTAATGTGGTCGGCAAATCCCAGTCTTATTGGGGATATTGAAACTACGTGGGAGATCCTGCGGGAGACTGCAAAACCATACCAGGGTATTTATCCCGAATGTATTGGGTCAACCGGCTATCCCAATAATGCGGTTGGATATGGCGTGGTTGATGCGTTTAATGCGGTTCAAAAAGCACTTGAAACCAGATAAAACTAACGGCGTAACGGATGGGATTTCTGTGGGTTATCAATGGTAGCACCAATGAACGGTAAATCAGACGGCGATCTGCCTGATCTTGATATCGTTCAACGTGCAATCACCGGCGACTTGGACGCATTCAGCCAGTTATATGAAAGGTACGTGGAACGAATTTACAACTATATATATTATCGAGTGGGGCTTCAACACGAAGCGGAGGACCTGACCGCCAGGGTTTTTCAAAGAGCACTTCACCATATCCGCAGCTATAAGGTTCAAGGCGTGCCGTTTTCGGCGTGGCTTTACCGGATTGCCCATAACCTGGTTGCGAACTGGCACCGGGACAACTCGCGCCGAAAAGAAGTTCCCCTGGAAGATCATCCCAACATTGTTCATGGGATATTACCAGAATCATCCCTTGTACAGGTCCAGGAGCAAGAAATTCTAATCCAGGCGATTCGATCACTGACACCTGAAAGGCAAAATTTATTGGTTTTGAAATTTGTCGAACAGCTCTCCAATGCAGAAATTGCAGTTATTATGGGAAAAAGTGAAGGGGCAATCAAAAGCCTGTACCACCGAACCCTGTTATCCCTGAGAGATGAGTTGGAGAAGCGAAGAGCGGAAGGAGATCGAAATGTTGAAAATCGTCACTGATGGTGGTGCAGATATGCCGGCAGAGTGGTTGGATCGATATGATATTCATATTTTGCCGCTTAAAATTCATTTTGGTGAAGAAACTTATATCCAGGGAGAAAACCTGGATTCGAAAAAGTTCTATGACCTGATTATCCAAAAACGCGTGGCACCGAAAACATCTCTTCCATCGCCCGCCCAAATTGTTGCATTCTACCGGAATATTGCCAGTCGAGGCGACCGGATTCTATCCATCCATATTGGCAGCCGATTATCCGGTACCTTTGAGGCAGTTCAACTGGCAGCCCGCGAGTGTGCAGGGGAAATGGAAGTATATCCATTTGATTCACTGGCAGGCTCGGCTGTTTTGGGGTTTATGTGCCGGGAAGCCCGCCTGATGGAACGCGCCGGTCAATCCATTGATGGAATCATCCAGCGGTTGGAGGAGGTGCGAAACCACTTGACGGTCATTTTTACATTGGATCAAACGGAATTGGCGTATCTCAGCGGGCGAATTTCCCAACTGCAAAACGCCCTTGCTTCATTACTGAATATTAAACCAGTTATTGTTTTGAGGGATGGATTATTGCAAATGGCAGATAAAGTCCGTACGAGGCGGAAATCATTGGATCATGTATTGGAGAAAGTCCGGCAAAGAATCTCGGGGCAAGAGGTGGATATTGCAGTCGTTCATGCTGGAGACCCTGCTACCGCACAGAATCTGGTTGATTATATCCGTCAGCATTTTCATGTTCGGAATATTTTTATAACGGAGTTATCCTTGCCGGTGGCATCTCATTTGGGGCAGGGAGCGGTTGGCATCGTTGCATATCCAGTTCATGAGGGAGGATAAATCGATGGATACTTCACTGGTGGATTTGGAAAATCAACTCAATCACGGCATCCAACCGGTACTTCCAACCCTGGAATTTCGGGAGAAATTAAAAAGACATCTCTCCCAACCACGCCAGGACAGGGTGTTTATTGAAGCCACAAGAA
>JAGVUS010000084.1 GCA_019136175.1 Chloroflexota bacterium
TCCCAGGAAGCTGGTTGTGATCTATAATACCCCGGATGATCTCCTGGTCTCGGCTGTTCCAAACGAGGAACAAATATTTTCCATTATTTACGTGGGCATCCTCCAGGTGGAACGCGGGTTGTTGGAGATGATTGAGGTGGTGCAAAAACATCCCGAGTGGCGATTGGAACTGGCAGGGTTTGGTGGTGATGCGGAATTGATTCGTAACGCGGCAGCGGAAAATCCCAATATCCGTTGGCATGGTCGGATTGACTACGATTCCGCTCTTGCCCTCAGCCGCCAGGCTTCTGTTTTGTTTGCAACATATGATCCTGTCATTCCCAACCACCGTTATTCCAGCCCCAATAAACTATTTGAGGCAATGATGCTGGGAAAACCGGTGATTGTGTCCCGGGATACAAATATGGATCAAATGGTCGTTGAGGCGGAATCCGGGTTGGTGGTCCCATATGGGGATTTATCTGCACTGGAAGCTGCGTTGCTTCGATTGAGCACTGATAAGGAGCTTTGCAGCCAGCTTGGAATGAATGCCCGGCGGGCATACGAAACCCGCTTCAGTAGAAAAATCATGAATGATCGGTTATTATCCTTGTATACGGAAATTCAGGAGGAAGAGGGGCGGGATTGAAGAAAGTTTTTCTGGTGGCAAACACAGATTGGTATCTGTATAATTTTCGGTTTTCCCTGGCGAAATACCTTCGAAAACATGGATATTCGGTGGTTTTGGTGTCGCCGGATGGAATGTATGTGGAAAAATTTCACGAAGAAGAATTTCGTTGGATAGAATGGAATGTGGGACGACAGTCCATCAATCCATGGAAAGAATGGGCTGTCCTGAATCAACTCAAGGAAATTTACCGGCATGAAAAGCCGGACATCGTTCATCACCATACCATTAAGCCGGTTCTGTATGGCAGCCTGGCAGCCCGGTCTGTGGGGATCCCTCGTGTAATCAATTCGATCACGGGACGGGGATATGTATTTGGCAGCAACGAATGGAAGGCAAGAATACTGCGTCCCCTGGTATTAATGCTTTACCGGAAAGCATTTGGGAACCCCAACTGTACCGTTATCTTTGAAAACCAGGAAGACCAGCAGGATTTTATCCGGCGCGGCTTGCTGCCTGAACAGCGCACCCGGCTGGTGCGCAGCGTGGGTGTGGACCTGGATAAATATTCACCCACCCCGGAACCGAATGGGATCCCGGTTGTCATTATGGCTTCACGTATGTTATGGGATAAGGGGGTGGGGGTTTTTGTGGATGCAGCTAGAATATTGAAAGGAAGGGTGGAATCAAGAATGGTACTGGTTGGTTCTCCTGATGAGGGAAACCCACGCAGTGTTTCTCAGGAACAACTGGAACAATGGGCGGAGGAAGGCGTTGTGGAATGGTGGGGTTGGCAGGACGACATGGCTGCGGTATATGCCAAAAGCAACATTTATGTTCTGCCCTCCTCTTATTTTGAGGGCGTTCCGACTTCATTGATAGAGGCTGGTGCGAGCGGACGGGCATTGATTGCTTCCGATATCCCCGGCTGCCGCGAAGTGATTAAACATGAACGGGAGGGGTTGCTGGTGCCTCCTGAGGATGCAGATGCCCTGGCAGATGCCATCATCCAACTTGTGCAGGATCCCGAATTACGCGCCCGGCTGGCAACTGCCGCGCGGGCACGGGTGGTGGAAGGATTTTCAAGCGATCGCGTGAATCAGGAGACTGAAGAAATCTATTGGTTGAACCCGTAAGAAAATCCAGAGGGGAAAACCGGATACTACTGAACAGCCTTTACTTTTGAATCCATGATCTTTGCCAGTGTGTTGATGTCCATCTGCGGGGTGGAGCCATCCAGGTAAAACACCATGGAAATGACGGCAGCCGCACCCTGGCGGGAGATGGCGACATCACTGCGCAGGGTGGTTGCACCCTCTCCGGTTGTAAATGTCACACCCACCGAGGAGTTCCCCACCTTTTCAAAATTGGGCAGGGTTGTGGCTGTGGTTCCAGCTCCTGCGCTGAAATCCTTGGCTGCCCCATCTGGATTGGAAAGGTACAGATCAAAAGAGGCTTTTTCCAGGATGGTCAGGGGAGCCAAAACGAGAGAGACAACCACTTCAAAAGAAGTGTAATTAATAAAGGCAGCAAATGCCTGGGGGGTTGCCTTGGAAAGTTTCCCTTCAAATGCCGACGCAAGGGCTTCCGCGCTGATGCCCAATGTCTCCAAATCCTCGTCGGAAAGTTGTTCAAATCCAGCGGGTAAATCACCAATCGTTAAAGCCGCTTTGCTGAAATCAGCCGTGGATAGGGGTTCTTCCGTGGCTGTTTGGTCTGTTTGGGGCTCAAGGGTGATCCCCGGGGCGGAGCTTGCATCTGTGGGGGAAGCGGGCGATTTTCCTGTGGGCGCATTGCACGCCAGTGCCAGGAGTGCCAGGATGATTAATACAGAGAATACATGAAGTTTTCGGGTCATGTGATGGTTTTCCTGTTTGTGGTTTGACGATCAACTGCCAAGCCGGGCGCGTTCCTCTTCGATGATTTTGGGTTCCAGTTTACGAAAGAGAGGTACAGGCTGGTGCAGCACCTGTCCCGGTTGGATTTCCGCTGGCTGCCAGGTGCCGGTTGCAGGTGTGGCATCATACGTCAACACAGTATGTTCGCCCAGTGAGTCTGTTACCTGCTGCACTTTCTGAGCGCCAAAGAGAGGCTGGTCATATCCCATGATGCGGTGGAGTTTCTCGCTGGTAAAGGGGAGGAAGGGGGATAGAAGGATTTTCAGGGAATTAATCGCCCGCAGTGCGGTAAAGACAGCCCGGGCAGCTTCCGTGCGATTTGTCTTGATGGCTTGCCAGGGGGCGGTGATATCCAGGTACCGGTTCACTTCTCCGGCAAGCCGCATGGCTTCGTTGAGTGCAGCCCGCAGATGAACTGCTTCCAATTCAGCACCCACAGTCTGGAATCCTTCGTCCACAGTTGCAATGAGTTCCCTGTCGATGTCTGTCAGTTCACCCGGGTCCGGAATCTGTCCATCCCAGTGTTTATAGGTAAACGCCAGGACGCGGTTTGCCAGGTTTCCCCAGGTGGCAACCAGTTCGTCATTGTTTCTTTTATAAAAATCCTCCCAATCCCAATCGGTGTCCTTGGATTCCGGCATGGCAACTGTCAGATAATAGCGCAGCGGGTCTGGATCGTAACGGGTGAGGAAATCCCTTGCCCAAACCGCCCAGTTGCGGCTGCCGGAAATCTTTTGCCCTTCCAGGTTCATAAACTCGTT
>JAGVUS010000091.1 GCA_019136175.1 Chloroflexota bacterium
CAGCACATCCTTGAAATTTTCAATCCCATAACATTCCGAGCGGGAATCACAATAAATGCACTGGTGTTCGCAGCCGCGGTAGAGGTTCATGTTGTACTTCATGCCATACACGGGGTCATCACCGCGGATGGTGGCAAGCAGTGTTTTTGCCTGGATTTCAATGTACATACCAACCTCGCTCTCAGGGCTGCAAATCCACCAGACTTCTGTTCCTACAGCATGGGTGGTTGCAGACCATACCAGTTGCCGTCAGCCAGGTCTGCAAAAAAAATCTCACGATCTTCCTGGTTTTGTATCTGTTCTCCTGCCATTTGCGCCGCATCCTTGAATTTTAGAGCAAGCTCCAGCTGACCAATGGCAGCGTGGGCGCGCGCCATCATTTCCTGGGCGTATGCCAGGTCAAAATCCGCCATCTGGTCGGGGTAATTCCGGGTCATTTCCAAACAGCGGGCGGCATGCAGCATGGCTTCACGCGGATTTCCCAGGGCGAGGAACGCCCGGGCAATCATGTATTCCGCCCGCTGGAGATGAACCTCCCTGCCAGCAAATGACCAATGATAATACGAGGCAAAGGCGGCTGCCAGCAGATGCGCATCCTCATCGCGGGTTCGCACCGGTTTTTCCAGCAAAGCCCATATTTCTCCATTGGCTGCCCGCGCAAAATGGAGATGGGCATCATTCAGCGTATAGGTTTTTTGTTTTTCCATGGCTGCCTCCTGAAATCCACAAATGTGGTTATGGAGAAGTGCGGGTATTGGTTGGCCAGGGAGTGAAGGTGGGGAGCGAAGCGGGGGTATTGCGCCCGGGCAGCAGGGTGAGTGTGGGCGCGGGTGTATCCGGAAGGGGAGTTGCCAGTTCCACCGGGGGAAGAAGCGTGGGTGTTGGTGGAGGGAGGGTTGGCGTGGTGGAAACCGGCTTCCGCAAGTCCAGGCTGCCCCAAATGATGAGGGCGCTGACCAGGAGTGCCAGGAGGAAGCCCGCCAGGCAGCCCAACCGCAGCCATTTTCTTCCGCCTTTAACCGCCGATTTTGGAACTTTCAGCACAACCAGGGTAATGTTATCCCGCCCGCCGCGCTGGTTGGCAAGCTCAATTAAATCATCCACTGCCTGGTGCGCCGGTCTGGCTTGAAATGCCGCCAATATTTCCTCGTCCGAAACCAGGTCGGTCAGTCCATCACTGGTAAGCAAAACGAGATCCCCCGCCAGCAGGGGGATGCCTGGCTGCCCAGCCTCCGGCTGGGTTGCCGGAACGGGCGGATTGGGGCTGCCCAGGAACTGCCGGATGATGTGCGAATTGGGATGATTCGCCACTTCCTCCGGCTGGATGACGCCATTTTCCAACGCCTCGCGCAGCCAGGTATGATCCGTGCTGAGCTGCTGGATGGAAGCCTTGCGAAGCAGGTAAATGCGGGAATCGCCCACGTTCAGGGTATAAAGGTGGTTCCCGGTTACCCAGGCACAGGCAACCGTGGTGCCCATGCCCTGCAGGGCAGCATCTTCCTGTGCGCGGGTGCGGATAAATGCGCTGGCGGACTGAACCGCACTGGCAAGAATTCCACCAGGGTGTTTACCCCGGCTCTTTTCCACCTCCCGGCTGATGATTTCAACAGCCATCGCCGCAGCCACTTCGCCGCCGCGATGCCCGCCAATTCCGTCCGCCAGGACTGCCAGCAATACCGGTGTGGGCACAAACCGGCTGACACGAAAGGCGGTGACAGCAAACCGGTCTTCGTTGGTTTTGCCAGTCATGCCGGCGTGGCTGCCTGCAGCCACGTCCAGGTGGGAGTGCCGGGTGCGAATCATTCCATTTCCTGGTAGGGTATTACCAGCGGTTCTGCTGGTGGTTCCGGGTTGGCAAGCAGGAACCGGTAGGCAACCCTCCCAAAGTACACCAGGTCGCCATGTTCCAGCTTGATCCCTGAGCGGGAGACGGGGGAATAATTCACCCAAGTGCCAGCCACGGACCCGGCATCGGAGAGGATGTATTCCAATTCGCGGGGGTGGACAATCCGGGCATGAAGGGAACTGACAGAGGGAGAGTCAATCACCGCCATGGCGTGGCGTGCATCGTGACCGACGGTGATTTCCCGGCGGCGCAGGTCAATTACCTCGCCAGGAACGGGATTACCGGCATCATCCAGGCGTTGCAGGCGGGCGGGCGGGGGTGTGCTTCCCTGGCGGGAACGGCGGGAGGGACGTTCCGGGGCGGGCTTACCCGGGCGAATGGGCTTGCGAATTCCCGGCACCGGCTGGGTCAGCGGGTCATTTTTGGCAATCCGCCTGCGGGGGCGGCGGCGGGCAAGCAGAAGGACAACTGCCAATCCAACCATGGCAACCAGCACGGCAGCAACGGTGAACAAAACCTCCGGCTGGATCAGCGGGTCCCACCAATGGAGATTGCGGGTTTCCACGCTGACCTCCACCAGGGTTTCAATACTACGCTGGGTTAACCCCAGCATATCCTCCGCCTCCACCTGGATGCGGCTGGTGCCGGAGGATTCCAGGCTGGCAAGGTCCCAGGTGAAAACATCAAAGGGTGCAGCAAGGTTTTCATCCATAACCACCCCATCCACCAGCAGGCGGGTGGCTCTCAGCGGGCGCGGGCGTCCATCAGCAAATTCCACCAGGATATTAAGATCCAGCGAATCCGGCTGAAGGACAGCAGGCTGCTGACGGGTGCCCTCTGTCCAGGTTCGGCTGATCCCGGCTGGCGGAGAGATGAGGATGGGATTGGGAGGCAAAAGATTAAGGTCAAAAGCAACCTGCTGGCTGCGCATGACCAGGTCATCGCGCCGAATTTGCACTTGCAGGGTATGGGAACCGCCAGAGCGGATTTCCGAGGCATAGGTCACCTGGTAGAGATGGCGAAGGTTGGCAAAACCGGTTTCAGGATCGGGCAGGGTATTGAAACCGGTGTACAGAAAAACCCGCCCCCCGGTGACAGATGCAAGCTCATTGAGATTCTGCCATAGGATGGATTCATTTTGCGGAGTGGGCTCCGAGGCAACCAGCCAGACATCGATCCGGACGCCGCTTCGGGCAGCGCGGTCTGCCAGGCTGGGCAAACCCTGCACTGCGGCAGGCGGCAGGATGGGCGTGATCCACAAAATTGCCCGCCTGGAAAGCGGATTGGGCAGGGGGTCCACTGCCAGGTCCAACGCGCGGGTGAGGCTGGCAAGGCTGGGGGTGGCATTAAGCAGATCAGGGGCGTAATCCATCATCGCCTGTATCCACTGGGCAGGCTGATTGGAACCCGAGAGCACTTCCTGCGGAATGATGGGCAAAGGCACCTGCCCAGCACGTCCTTCCGCTTCCACGGTGGGGGTCAGGGTTGCCAGGGGCGGAGTGGTTTCCACCGGCAAAACCGTTGCCGGTGGTGTTGATTCCTGTTCCGGCAGACGGGCATCCTCATAGATCAGCACCTCCCCCGGCTGCAATGCCGCCAGGAAGGTTCCTTCTGCATCAAAGGGTTCCAGGGCGAAGCTTACCAGGGGAAACTGGGACGTATCCGGTGCAGTAATGCGCAACCTTGCCATGTCCTGGGAATGAACAGGACTGATGGCAAACACCTGGCTTAGCAACAAGATCAAGGCTGTGCCAAGCCGGGTGATAAAAATCCGCCGGTGTTCAGGAGAAGACAGTTGCATGGAGTGTTTTCAGGGACATGCAAATCAATTTGCAAACATACCAGGCGCTTCCCCTGTTGCGCCTGTGGTTAATTGTAATGCATTCCGCCGCAAACATGGCAAATATGGGTTATGGTGTGGCAGTCGGCGTGGGTGTGACCGGCTCCGCCAGGATTTCCACCGCCACCTGCACACTGTGGACAGCCGGTCCGGCGGAATACACAACAAGGATAAAGTCATGTGGGCTGCCCGCACTGAGC
>JAGVUS010000050.1 GCA_019136175.1 Chloroflexota bacterium
CTCCGGCGCATTTTAACTGGCAAGGAGTAAAGACATGCCATCACTCAACCTTTATAGCGATTTAACTGCTATCGCTAACAACATTCAAGAGGATGCGTATTTTGCCGTCCGTGAGGGCGGCACGATGCAGCGTCTCATCAAAGTCTTTCAGGACTCGTCCGGTGGAAATCCGCGCGTGGGTTACTACTACAGTAGCAACACTGCTGTCGCAATTGATGAAGACACAGACCTGAATTCCACTACGTTCAAGCCAACCGCAGATCAAACCCTCACCCCTGGTGAAATTGGTTTGCAGTACTTCGTTTCCGATCTTCGGGCGGAGAGCGAACTGCCGGAAAACATCATCGCTGACGCAAAGACCGACCTGGCACTGGCAGCCCTGGCAAAAGTCGAATCCGACTTGTGCGGGGACTTGTCCAGCCTCTCCGGTGGTTCCATCGGCGCGTCCGGCTCCGCCATCACCTGGGGCTACGTCTCGGCTGCCATCGCACAGGCACGCAACGCCAACAAGAACCCGAATGTCCCGCTGTCCTGCGTGATTCACGGCTACCAGTGGGCTGTGCTTGCGAAAGCCGCATCCGTTGCGGGTTCTTCGCTGGCACAGGCTCCTGGTGTGACCGAGGAAATCACCCGCACCGGCTGGGTTGCCACCTTCATGGGTGTTCCCATCTACCAGGTGTTCGCAGCTGCTGATACCAACTCTGACTTTATCGGCGGTGTGTTCCCTGCGACTGCCCTGGCAATTGACTGGCGGCGCGGCATCAAAGTGGAAGCCGAGCGCAACGCCTCTCGGCGCGGCACCGAGTTCAATATGTCCGCCGTGTATGCGCATGGTGTCTGGCGTCCTGCTTTGGGCGTCAAGATGACCTTCGCTGCCACCGCTCCGACTTCATAAGGAGAACTGAAATGACTGACGTTCATATCGCGACACTTTCGCTCGGTTCCTATAACGGCGCGACCCACCTGCCCCTGGTGAAAGTCCCCAACGGGTACGGCGGCATCACCGTTCTGGAAGCCCACCTTGTGGGACCAGGTGCCGGCACCGCCATTGGCGGTCTGCTGGTGACTTTGACCGATGTCGGCACCCCGGCAGTCAATGGCACCATCGGCAGCTTTGCCGGAACGGTTGTCACCGCTGCTGGAGTTCCTAGCGCACTGACTGTTTCATCCGCTTACGTTGCCGATGACTACTGGATCGGCTTTGACCAGACCTCCGGGACTGTTCCCGCTGGTACGTTCATCGTCATGTCCTACGTCACGGGCAAGGCGGCTTAAGGTTTGACTTATGCGCGGGGATAGGATCGTACGTCCGACAAGCGGTGCCTCCTCCCGCCGCTTCCCCGCGCCCTTTGGAGGCTTGTGAGAGAGGACACAGATGAGAATTAACTGGTTTAGCAACGCACCCTGGGCGTCCTCCGGGTATGGCAATCAGACCCGCCTATTTGCACGCCGCATCAAAGACCTGGGACACCAGGTGTCAATCACTGCATTCTACGGGCTGGAAGGCGCGATCCTGAACATGGACGGGATGCCCGTCTACCCGAAAGGCTTGACGCCCTATGGACAGGACGTAATGAGCGCGCACGCAAAGAATGCCAGCGCAGACATTATCATCTCATTGATTGACGCCTGGGTGATTGACCCGCGTCTCAACGTTCACGGCATCCCCTGGGTTCCCTGGTTCCCGGTGGACAGTGAACCCCTGCCCGCGCCCGTCAAGCGCGCTGTGGCAGCAGCTTACAAGCGGATTGTCTTTTCCCGGTTTGGTGAAAAGATGGTACACGATGCCGGGCTGGACTGCTACTATGTCCCTCACGGCTGCGACACCAACACATTCAAGCCAATGGATCAAGCGGAAGCCCGCGCAGCGGTGGAATTCCCCCAGGATAAATTTATTGTTGGCATGGTCGCAGCGAACAAAGGGACACCCAGCCGAAAAGCATTCATGCCGCAGTTAAAGGCATTTGCCGAATTGCAGAAAAAGCACGGCGACTGTTTTTTATACCTCCACACCAACCGCAGCGAGCGCGGGGAAATGGAAGGCGTGAACCTGCCCGAATACCTGCGCTTTTTGGGCTTGCAGGAAGGGCGCGACTACGGCTTCCCCGACCCCTACTTGCAGATGCTGGGCTTCCCCGATGCCGTCATGGCAGCGATGTACAACGCATTTGATGTCAAGACCCTCGTCAGTATGGGTGAGGGCTTTGGCATTCCCATCCTCGAAGCGCAAGCCTGCGGATGCCCGGTGATTGTGGGCGACTGGACAAGCATGGGTGAACTCTGTTTCTCCGGCTGGAAGGTAAAAAAGGAAGACGCCGAACCATTCTGGACGCCCCTGGCAGCCTACCAATACTACCCGCGCTCCGGGGCAATCCTGGACGCCTACGAAGCCGCCTACCAAATGAAAGGCAACCAGGAATACCGCACCAGGGCGCGGGAGGGTGCGCTTGCCTACGATGCAGACCGGGTGACGGAGAAATACTGGAAGCCGGTGCTGGATGAAATAGGCGACCAGCTGGCGGATAACGCAATTGCAACCCGCAAGGTGGCGGCATGAAGCGCGCCATCTGCACATTTGGCACAGGCAAGCACGCCGAATACCTGGACGTTGCCATGCCGTCATTCATGCGCTTTGCCGCCCGGCACGGATACGATGTGATTGTCGCTGACAAAATTGGCACAGCCCGCCCTCCCAGCTGGTACAAGGTGCGGATGCTGCAGGAGGCATTGAAAGACTATGACGCCGCCCTGTGGATTGACGCCGATGTGGTGATCGTGGACAGCCGCGAGGACTGGCAGCACGACCCGAAATACTGGCAGTCAATGGTCAAGCACCAGACAGGTGACGGGGAAGTCCCCAATCACGGCATTTGGTATGTGACGCAAGCCATGACTCCGATGCTGGACGCAATATGGGGGCTGGAACGCTATCGTTTTCATGGCTGGTGGGAACAGGCGGCATCCATGTCGCTGATGGGATACGACCCGGACAACCGACCCTGCCGGAATACTGCACCCACGCCGTATTATGAGGCAACGCAGTTTATTGACCCCGGCTGGAACGTCCACAAGTGGGACAAGAACAAAAGCAAACACAACCGATTTATGCACGCCACCATGTACGCTGACGTACTTGGAACCATGCAGGATTGGGCGGAGATGGCAATATGAAAATCATCATCGCCAATGGACCCGGACAGCTAAACAACGGAATGGAGGTGATCTTATTCCCCTCTCGCTGCGACTCGG
>JAGVUS010000236.1 GCA_019136175.1 Chloroflexota bacterium
CCTGCTGCCGTAAAGCAAGCGCTTTCTGGGCATCCTCCCATTGCCTGGCGGCATCCGTCATTTCCAATTCCAGCCGTGCGCGTTCCGCCTTTGCCTGCTCCCATTGCTGCGCCCGGCTGGCATCTTCCTCTTCCACCCTGGCAAGGTCTCCAGCCAGTGCCTGTTCCTGTTGCAGATAAGACCGCTGCCGCTCATCCAGGACAGCCAGTTGACGGCTGACCCGCTCCCATTCTGCGTGCATTGCAGAAAGTTCTGCATGCCAGGCATTCAGGTTGGAGCGCAAATGAACCATCTGTTGCCGGATCGTCTCCAGAGCATGCTCCGTTTGTTCCAGCCGTCCCCGTGCTGTGTCCAGGATTTGTTCCTGCTGCCGAACCAGGTCGCGGGCTTTCTCAATATCCATCTGTACCCGATGCCAGTGATAACCGTACCACTCGCGCAGCAGGACTTTCAAATCGGCAGTAATTCGTTCATGTTCTGCAGCCCGCTGCGCCTGTCTCTCCAGGCTTTTCAACCGCGGATCGAGTTCACTGAGGATATCCTGCACCCTTTCCAGGTTCCTGCCGGTGGTTTCCAACCGGTTGAGAGATTCTTCACGCCTTGCACGGTACAAGCCAATCCCTGCTGCTTCCTCAAAAAATCGCCGACGCTCTTCCGGCTTTAGGGATAGAGCAGCATCCACCAAACCCTGTCCGATAATGGTATAGGTGCGCTCGGAGAGCCCGGATTGACCCAGTAATTCATTAATTTCCTTGAGCCGCACTCGTTGACCATTCAGAACATACTCATTATCTCCATCCCGATAAGCCCGGCGCGAAATGGAAACCTCCGAATAATCAATGGGAAGCCATCCATCTTCATTAAAAAAGGATATTGAAGCCACAGCCATTCCAGCGCGGGGGCGCTGTTCCGACCCGGCAAAGATCATATCCTCCGTTTTTCTACCTCGCAGCAATGTATAAGATTGCTCCCCCAGCACCCATCGCATCGCGTCAGCAATGTTGGATTTACCCGATCCATTCGGACCGACAATGGCTGTTATTTGCCCGGGAAATTCAAACACAACCCGAGTGGCAAAGGTTTTATATCCATGCAATTCAAGGGATTTCAATCGTTTTAACATAGCTTACACCAGTAAATCCAATTCTACCAAGGCTGCCCGGGCTGCTGCCTTTTCAGCCGTCTGCTTGTTGGGTCCGGTTCCCTTGCCATAGACCTTCCCGCCAATCGTCACGCTGACCTCAAATTTCTTCTGGTGATCGGGTCCCACAGCACTGGTAGTTTCGTACCTTGGTGATCCCAAGCCCTGCCCCTGTGCCCATTCCTGCAACTTGCTCTTTGGGTCTTCATCCCGCCGGTTGATTAATATCTCGTCTGCCGCCCGCTCAAAAAACGGTTCCACAAACGCCCGGGCAGCATCAATTCCCCCATTCAGAAATATTGCCCCAACCAACGCTTCAAATGCATCGCAAATCAACGGGGAACGATCTCTACCGCCCCCTTGCAGTTCACCCCGCCCCAGGCGCAATGCCCGTCCAAGTTCAATCTCACGGCCAAAAACTGCCAGTTGCTCGGTATATACCAGCGCCGAGCGCATCCGGGTTAAGTCACCTTCCAGCATCTCCGGGTAGCGATTATACAGCCATGCACCGCTGATAAAATCCAGAACGGCATCCCCTAAAAATTCCAGCCGCTCATTATCCTCGATGGCTTCCGGGTGTTCGTTGATATAAGACCGGTGTGTCAATGCCCTGCTAAGCAGCAGCCAGTCCGAAAAATGTAGTCCCAGCCGCTGGGCAAATTCGGCAACGGTTTCCTGCCCACCATTGTTTGCATTGGGTTCCATGGTTCCTCCCGGGAACTCCGGGTGCGCCAGCCCTCCAACCCTTGGCTAAGGGGCTTGCGCTCTCTGAGTTCTCCTGCATGATTATTTAGATTTCCAAATCAACTGAATTCAAAATCCACCCTCATATTTTAACCCCGAACCGGTTAAAACAACAACGATTGGCTCCGGCAGTTTATCAATCAGCTTAACAAGTGCCGCCCATCCAAGGGCGGATGTTGGTTCAATGTAAATTCCCATCGCGGCAAGTGCCTGGAATCCCAGCAAAATTTCCTCTTCCGGGATGGCAATCCATTCGCCTTTTTTCATCTCATTAAGTAACGCCTCACCGCGCATGGGACGCCTGACTTTCACCCCTTCTGCAATGGTGTTCCCTTCCAAGGTCGTGTCCAATGCACCCATTCCCACCCGGGAAGCTTCCACCAGTGGAGCGCAATTGGCAGCCTGCACACCCACAAAGTAGGGCAAATCAGTTATTAAACCTGCTCCCTGCAGGGATTGAAAACCCCGCATCACGCCCAGTAACAATCCGCCATGCCCCACTGGCGCAATCACGGATCCAGGGCATCTTCCTATTTGCTCAAAAATTTCATAGGAAATCGTGGCAATTCCTGCCAATCCAAACGGTAGATAAGCATGGCTGGCATAGGGAATACCCGCCTTTGCATCTCTCAGGACAGCCCTGGCAGCTTCCGCTCGTGGTCCAGGGACTCTCACCAGGTCAGCTCCATAACGCTCGATTTGAATCCGCTTGGGACCGGAGGCACTCTCCGGCACATATACCCTTGCCTTCAGCCCTCCCCTGGCGCAGTAGGCAGCAAAGGAGGCACCAGCATTCCCGGAAGAATCCTCAACTGCCAGCCCGACACCCCGATGGAGTAGCTGGCTCACCAATACCGTGCTGCCGCGATCCTTATAGGAACCGGTAGGATTTTGTGATTCCAGTTTAAACAACACCTGTTTTTCCCGGACCCGCACAGGGACCAGGGGTGTCAATCCTTCCCCCAGGTATGGAACTGGTGCATGATCAGGTAAACCAAAAGCATGGCGGTAGCGCCACAACCCTGGTTGGGCAGGATCCACCATGCTGGGATGAAATTCCGGTGCACAATCGTAATCAAAAACACCACCACAGGCAGGACAGCAGTAAGGCACACCCGCATCTGGATATGCTTGATTGCATTGAACACATTGAATGATTGCCATATCTTTAATCACCCGGTCCCGGCATATAATCCCCCTCAACCCATTCCTCTCCATTTGGACCGATTTCCTTTTTCCAAATGGGAACAATTTCCTTCAACCGGTCAATGCCATAGCGGCAAGCCTCAAAGACCCCGGTATCCCGGTGGGCAGCTGTGCAGATGATGGCTACCGTGGGTGTGCCGGGATCCAGCAATCCAATTCTCTGCACCATGGCAACAGATTCTACATCCTGCCAGGTCCGTCGAATTTCCGCTGCAATTTGGAGCATCTTTTCCTCTGCCATGGGAACATAGGCTTCATATTCCAGCCGGGTTGTCAGGTGGGGTTCTCCCCGACGGGTTTCGCCACGGACGGTACCAACAAAAACACAAACTGCTCCGACGGAAGATTCCGTAAGTTCCAGGACCAATGCATCCAGGTTCAGGGGTTCGGTGATAATCCGTACAATTGTCCTGCTCTGCGCTCCTCCGCTGACAGGTGGAAAAAATGCCACTTCGGCTCCATGCACCAGCACCTGGTCATCCGGTGCAAAATGCCGGTTGACGGCAACCACAACATGCGGCATTGCCAGTTCCAATTGCGGGTAAAGACCAACAAGGTGGGTTTTCAGATCCGCAACGCTTGCACCTTCGGGAAGCAAAACCGCAGCCTTGGAAGTGCCGGTTTTTTCTTTCAGGTGGGCAAAGAATAACACCGCCAATTGGATTTCACTCATTGATGACATCTCCACTTTGCCCACCGTGCTTTTCCACCAGGCGGATGTTTTGGATGCACGCAGTTTTTTCCACCGCCTTGATCATGTCATATACAGTTAATGCTGCCACAGACACAGCCGTTAACGCTTCCATCTCCACACCGGTTTTTCCATACACCCGCACGGTGGCTGTAATCATTACTCCCGGAATGGCATCATCCACTTCCAGGTGAACGTCCACCTGGGAGAGCGCCAGGGGATGGCAAAGAGGAATCAGGTCGGCGGTGCGTTTTGCTGCCTGAATGCCCGCCACCTGGGCGACCGTTAATACATCCCCCTTTTTCATCAGACCCTGGCGGATCATCACCACGGTTTCGGGTTGCAGGTGAACTTCTCCCCGTGCTACAGCCACCCGTTCAGTCTCCGGTTTACCGCCCACGTCCACCATGTGTGTCTTGCCGGTTGAATCAATATGAGTTAAGGATTTTCTTGGCATGAACCAATTATAACTGTTCTTATCCAGCCATTTTGGTTCCACAAAGGATCAAGTTTTCCAGGGAGATAATCCCTGCTATAATTGCACCTGTGAGTTTTCAGGTCGCTGCCCACCAATCTGAGGGATATCAAATTGCCACCGAGGTCTTTGAGGGACCCCTGGATTTATTATTGGAATTAATTGAAAGAGCGGAACTGGACATCACCAGGCTGGCACTGGCACAGGTGACCGATCAATATCTGGATTATCTTAAGCATCTTGAAAACCGCAGTGCAGCAGAAGTATCCGCTTTTCTTGTCATTGCAGCCCGGTTGGTACAGATTAAGTCCGCCGCCCTTCTACCGCGCCCACCAGCTCCGCTTGCTCCCGGTCAGGAGGAGGACCCCGCCGAAGCTCTTGCCCGCCAGTTAATCATCTATAAACGCTTTAAAGAACTCGCTGGGGAACTGGATGCCCGTCAGAACGCCGGTTGGCGCACTTACCTGAGAATTGCCCCGCCCCCCAAGAACTTGCCCCCTGGCAGGGTGGACCTGACTGGCATTACCGTGGATGATTTGGTGGACGCTGCACGACAGGTATTTGCACTACAGTCCCGCCTGCCAGCCCTCAGCGAAGTGGTGACCATGCCGCGCATCACGATCCGGGAAAAAATCCGCGCCATCCTGGATGGATTACGGCACAAAGGAACCGCAACTTTCCGTTCATTGATTTCCCCGGGAGCATCCCGTTCAGAGATTGTCGTCAGTTTCCTGGCAATGCTGGAACTGATTAAGCGCCACATTGTGGAAGCCCGCCAACCCACCCTGTTTGCTGATATCGAAATTGAAAGCAAGGGTCCAGCCGAATTTGAAGAAAAAGACGACCTCGACCTTGAATTTGAAGATGCCTGATATGGCGTTGTCTTGTTAGATTAATCTTCCGATTCAGTTTCCAGTGGTTCAGTGGATGTGTCCACCAATTCCACTGGCAGCCTTCCGCTCAGCCACACAACCATCAGGCTGATGTCATTATCAGCCCCCTGCCATTCGGGATATTGCTCCCGATAGGCAGCCGTCAGGGTTTCAAATCCTTCCGCATTTGACCATCGGGTCAGAAATCCGGGTAGTTTGGTGCGGTTGGCATCCAGTGGCAGAAGCTTCCAACCGCGCTCCAGCAAAAATTCATAGACCGAGCTGCAAAATTCCGGTTGCATTTCCGCCCACCCGGCAAGAACAGCAGCCACAAATTCCGGGCGGCGCTCAAACACGCGAATGCTGGATTTTGCCTGCATGGCTGGCGGTGCCTGGTTGGCATTTCGGAATCCCGGCACCCGTACTTCTTTGCGAACATAATCCTGGATGGTACGCCGGTAATCTGCAGGAACTTTATCCAGGTTTACAAATACAGCCAGCAAAACCTCCAGCTGGTATTGCTCTGTCATGAATTCATTAATAGCATGAAATGGGATGAATTTTACCTTGTCGCTCATGGGCATGATTATACTACCGCATCCCGCCATCCCAGGTGACAAAGGGCATATTGATCACAATCCCGGTACGGGACAGTTGAAGTTCACCTGCATTCAATGCCGCCAGGATTTCCTCCACGGAACGTAATTCACGGGCATCAATTCCAGCCTGCCAACGGACGAGAATCAGTACCCGCAGGGGTGAATATCCAGCCGAACCAGGAGGAGCGTCGAACACATCCGGTTGAAAACCAAGCGGTCCCATCCCTTCCAGTCCATTCTCAAAAACATATACGCTTGCCAGGCTGGATTCCGGCACTGCGGCAAGTGATGGCACATGAATAACGGGGGAATCCATCATATCGGTCAACAGTTCTGCAATATCCGCATCGGAAGCCTCGGTATGCATGAAGTAAATTTCCTTCCCTTCGGTGTAAGCCATTCCCACAGGAATTTCAGCATACTCAGCATCCATCCCGCCCATATTGCTGCAACCCGCCAGTATCAGCATCATCATGAACGCCAGAATTAACTTCGGTTTATTTTTCACAAGAACCTCCACTCTACTCGCGGAATTGCAGCCGCTTCAGGCGCAGGCTGTTGGTTACCACAAAAACGCTGGAAAACGCCATCGCTGCAGCTGCAAGCATTGGGTTCATCCATCCAATCGCGGCCGCCGGGATGAGAATGACATTGTAAAAAAATGCCCAAAACAGGTTCTGCTTGATGGTTCGCAGTGTCCGCCTGGATAACCGGATCGCCCGCGGCACCCCCCGCAGGTCGCCGCTCATCAAAACAACCGGCGCGGATGCCATGGCAATATCGGTTCCTGTTCCAATTGCCATTCCAACATCGGATTGAGCCAGTGCCGGGGCATCATTGATTCCATCCCCCACCATTGCTACTACAGCATGATCTTCCTGCAGGCGGCGGACTTCGGCTGCCTTCTGTCCAGGTAATACCTCCGCCAGGACGGAATCCACACCCACCTGGCGGGCAATAGACTGCGCTGTTTGATGATTATCTCCTGTAATCATCACCACCTGCAAACCAAGTGCCTTAAGCATTGCAACCGCTTCCGCGGAACCATCCTTCAGTGTGTCCGCCACTGCAATCAATCCACGAAGGGTGCCATTGACTGCCACCAGCATGACAGTTTTTGCCTCTCCCTGTAAGCGCTCCACATCTGCCAGCACCCCACTTATCTCCAATTCATTCTCCTTCATCAGGCGGGAATTCCCAATCAGTATCGAATCTCCGTCCACCACTGCTGAAACACCCTGACCGGCGAATGCCGTAAATCCTTCGGGAGTACTTAAAACCAGTTCCCGCCGGGTTGCTTCTGCAACGATTGCTTCGCCCAGTGGGTGCTCACTTCCCTTTTCCACCGATGCCGCCAGCCGGATCAGCCCGGATTCGCCTTCCGGGAAACCATACACCAGCACATCGGTAACAGCAGGCTGCCCCCGCGTGATGGTACCGGTCTTGTCCAGTACCACGGTGGTTAAGCGTCCTGCTCTTTCCAGTGCTTCACTATTTTTGATTAAGATACCCAGTTCCGCTCCTTTACCCGTTCCCACCATGACGGCAGTAGGGGTTGCCAATCCCATGGCACAGGGGCAGGCAATGACCAGGACAGCTACCATGTGAATCAGTGCCCGTGTAAATGGGCTGATATCAGAGTTGACCGCAATGGGCACCAGGAAGAGCCAGACCAGGAATGTGATCGTGGCAATTCCAATAACCACCGGAACAAAGATTGCAGAAATTCGATCCGCCAACCGCTGGATGGGCGCTTTGCTTGCCTGGGCATCCTCCACCAATCGGATGATCTGAGCCAGGGCTGTTTCCCTGCCCACACGAGTGGCTTCAAACCGGATCAAACCAAGTCTGTTGATGGTCGCGCCGATGACCATATCACCCGTTTTTTTCTCAATCGGCATTGATTCGCCAGTCAACATGGCTTCATCAACCGTGGAACGTCCATCCAGCACCACCCCATCCACAGGAATCTTCCCGCCCGGGCGGACCAGTACAATATCTCCTACAAGAACATCATCCACCGGGATTTCTAGCTCATTGCCATTCCGTATCACGGTTGCAGTTTTTGCCCTCAAACCCATCAGCTTCTTGATTGCCTCACTTGTACTGCCCCTGGCTCGGGCTTCCAGGAATTTTCCCAGTTTGATTAATGTGATAATAACTGCCGCAGTCTCAAAATAAACATGACCTCCAAGCCAGCCAAAGGTAACCGGGAGCGAATAGAAATAAGCCGCAGACGACCCAAGCGCCACCAATACATCCATATTGGCAGCTCCATTTCGGATTGCCTTAAATGCAGAGACATAATATTGCCCGCCAACGTAGAATTGAACCGGGGTTGCAAGTGCCAGCATCAACCAGTTAACCCAGGAAGCCATGGACCAGTTCCCCAGGATACCCAGGTCCCTGCCCATTGAAAGCAGAAAAAGAGGAATTGTAAAAACCAGACCAATCATAAGCAGGCGGCGCTGTTCGCTGACTTCCTGCTGCCGGGCGAGCGCTTCAGCATCTTCCGCTTCGCCACCCAATTCCACCGCGTCAAATCCAGCAGTGCGAATTGCATTCCGCAAGTCCATTGAACTAATCAGGGTCGGTATATATTTCACCCGGGCACGACCGCTGGCAAATACGACTTGAGATTCCAAAACTCCCTCCAGGCTGGTAAGAGCCCGCTCCAAGCGGATGGCATCACGATCATCACTCATCCGTCGGATGGCAAAGTCAACTTCCCCACTTGCAATTCCATAACCGGATCGTTCCACACGGTTAATCAAATCGTCCAACCCCGCAGCTGCCGGGTCAAATTCAACCGTTGCACGCTCTGTTGTCAAATTGACGACAACGGATTGAACACCATTCACTTTTTTTATGTTTCGTTCTACGGTCGCCACACAGTTTGCACAGGTCATGCCAGTGATGGGCAACGTGATCATTTTTTGATTGGTTGTCATATCTTCCTCCATCCCCCCCAGGGGGGTAGGGCTGGAATGAATCATAACAAATCCCATCCTTGATGTCAAGTTCCCCCTTGCATCACTTGACACCCGCAGTATAATAGGACAAATCAATCCTATTACCTACTTTACACAAGGAATTATTCATGGACAATTTATGGATTGTTTTCATGACTGGTTTGACTGCTGGCGGATTATCCTGCCTGGCTGTTCAGGGCGGGCTGCTCACCTCCTCCCTGGCTTATCAAGTTGAGTCGGATTTGACTGCCAGGGGAATAAAACCGGAGAACCATGCAAATCCCCGTTTTGCTCTCCCAATCATTCTCTTTCTCTCCGCAAAACTGGCTGCCTACTCCCTGTTGGGAGCGCTGTTGGGTGCCCTTGGATCGGTTTTCCAACTCACACCCCTGATGCGGGCAATCCTCCTTTTTGTCATCGGGATTTTTATGGTTGGAAACGCCCTGCGGATGCTGAATATTCATCCCGTTTTCCGATACTTTTCATTTGAACCCCCCGCGTTCCTCTCCCGTTATATCCGCCGTAAAGCCCGCAACACAACCGGCTGGTTTACCCCTCTCTTCCTCGGTACGTTAACAATCTTCATTCCCTGTGGCATCACCCAGTCCATGATGGCACTCGCCATTTCCTCCGGGGATCCCGTTGCCGGGGCAGCCATCCTGTTCTCCTTCACGCTTGGCGCCAGCCCGGTGTTCTTTGCAGTTGCTTATTTTGCAGCTCAGCTTGGTTCCCGGCTGGAGCGCTGGTTCATACGGATTGTTGCCATTGTCCTGCTGGTTTTGGGCATCCTGTCGATTGATTCTGGATTAAACCTGGCAGGTTCGCCAATCTCCCTTTCCCGCCTGGCGCGGTTGATTGCCCCCCAGTCTCCAGCGGCAGCTTTCAACCCCCAACCATTGTTTCCCCAGGATCCGTTCCAACCCGCCCTCCCGGCAACCGAGGATCCTGCTCCAATTCCAACCCAGGGTGCCAACTCACTGGTCCTTGCAGCCTTGAACAATGGTTATTCTCCCGAAGAATTGATTGCTCCTGCAAATCAAGCAATCATGCTCAGCGTGATCACAAAAAATACACTTTCCTGTTCGAGGGCATTTGTGATTCCCTCCCTCCAGGTGGAAGAATTCCTGCCCCAAACTGGCACGGTTGTTATTCAAATTCCCCCCCAAGAATCAGGCACGGTGATCCAATTTACCTGTTCCATGGGGATGTACACCGGTGAAATCCGCTTTCAGTAAAGGATCCCATGATCATTCAACGCATATTTCACGTCAATGATATGGAATGCTCCGCTTGCGCCATGCGGTTGGAGGGTCTAGAGGATATCCTTCCCGGCGTCACTCAAATCAAAGCCAGTTATCACCGCCAGCGATTGGAAATAATCTTTGACGACACAGTTTTAAGTGAAGAACAATTTCTCCAGGCAGTGGAATCGCTCGGATACCACGCCCAGGCACAATAAACCCGGTTGTGTTCTACCGCTCTGCCGGTATCACAAGCCAGCAGATGAAATATACAAGCAAACCCGGTACCCCGCCCGGTAAAAGCAAAAGGAAAAATCCCAGCCTGAACCAACCCGGGGCAATTCCAAAAAACCTACCCAATCCCCCACACACACCAGCCACCCAGTGGTCCTCACGAGATCTGCGCAATAACCGATTCGATTCCATTTTGATTTCCTTTCTGGAATCATCTACGCAAATTGGATCGTTTTGTTGCGTTGCGGTTACCAACCCAGGGTTTTCAGCACACGATCACTGGCTTGATCGAGCCGGTCAACTTCCTCATCCGTCAACCGCCAACCCAGTGCACCAATGTTTTGTTCCACCTGTTGCAGAGATTTTCCACCCGGAATCGGTACCGTTTCCTTGCAAATGGTCCAGTTAATTGCCACCTGTGCAGCACTTTTTCCGGCATGATCTGCCCCAATTTTGACCAACAGATCCACCAGGGGTTTTATGATCGACAGGGACCGGTGGTTATAGCGTCCGCTGCGGAATCCACCGGGCAGGTTTTGTGCAGAATATTTGCCCGTCAACATACCCGAAGCCAACGGGCTGTATGCAATCACGGTTACGCCCAGGTCAAGGCAGTGTTGCAGCAAACCATCTTTTTCTATTTTTCGATTGAGCAGGTGATATTCCATCTGGTTGGAAGCCAATGGAATCCCTTCCGCTGCCAGTGCGTCATATGCCAGCTGCGTCTGTGCCCGATTGTAATTGGAGACCCCCACCGCCCCAATCCAACCAGCATGCACTGCCTCTGCCATCCCACTCATCCATGTTCGGATATTCACGGGCGGGTAAGGGAAATGCATCTGGTAAAGATCCAGCTTATCCATTCCCAGGCGTTTCAAGCTTCCCTTCAATGCCCGGTGCAAAGCCCGGCGATTTAGACGCCAGGGAAAGGGGAAGCACTTGGATGCTACTTGAATGGGTACGTCCACCTGCTTGCAGAATTGCCCGAGCATCGTCTCCGACTGTCCAATGCCATAAACCTCTGCAGTATCAAAAAAAGTGATCCCGTTGTTCACGGCACATGAAAATGCATCCTGTATATCCGATTGATTGTAATTCTGCCCGTACCCCCAGAAATACCGGTCCCCCCACGCCCAGGTGCCAATTCCCATTTCAACACCCGCGAACACAGGATGACGTGCTGTTTTGTCGCTGTTTTCCATGACAACTTCCCTAATCCAATTTTGTGATTTGTCATCATATTATAGCCGATATGACTGTGCCATCTTCTCAAGGAATGGGTGCAGCAGTGCTATAATACGGTTACCACCCCTTCAGGAGGATCCTCATGAGCGAACATATTGAATTTGTCAGCAATTACAACGACCTCTCAACGGATCGCGGGTTCCAGTTTGAATTTCTCTGCAACCGCTGCGGATCCGGCATCCGCACCCGTTTCCAGGCATGGACCATCGGCTCCGTTAGCGGCGCACTGGATACCGCCAGCAGCCTGTTCGGCGGAATCCTCAGCCAGGTTGCCGATGTGGGTGAGCGCGTCCGATCCGCCGCCTGGCAAAAAGCACATGATGAAGCCCTGGAGAACGCCATCCGGGATGTTAAATCTGAGTTTGTCCAGTGTCCACGCTGCTCCTCATGGGTTTGCCGGAAAAGCTGCTGGAACGAAAAACGGGGGCTGTGCAAGGAATGTGCTCCAGATTTGGGTGTGGAGATGTCTGCCGCCCAAGCCAGCCGGTCCACCGAAGAGGTTTGGGCGCATGCTGCCATGTCCGAAGAGGACAAGCACCTCACAGAAGCGGATTGGCGGGAGACCATACGCGCCACTTGCCCGCAATGCAATGCCCCCCTGCCCAAAAATGTGAAATTCTGCCCCGAATGCGGTGCCAGGGTTATCCAGGATGATAAATGCAAAAAATGCGGTGCCAAGTTGCAGCCGGGCGCAAAGTTTTGCACCGAGTGTGGTGAAAAGACCTCCTGATCCATGCCTGTTGATGACGTCACCCCCATCCGCCAGCAATACCTGGAGATCAAGCGCCAGTATCCCAACGCCATCCTGTTTTTCCGGTTGGGCGATTTTTACGAGACATTTGACCAGGATGCTGAAACAACCTCGCGCGAACTGGATATTGTCCTGACCTCCCGCTCGGTTGCCAAGGGGGTGCGTGTTCCAATGGCAGGCATTCCCTACCATGCAGTGGAAAATTACCTTGCACGCCTGATTGAAAAGGGGTACCACGTTGCCATTTGCGAACAGGTGGGGGACCAGCCTGCCCGCGGGCTATTTCCCCGCCAGGTGACGCGAGTTGTAACCCCCGGTACAATTATTGAACCGGGTCTGTTGCAATCGGACCGAAACAACTACCTTGTCAGCCTTGTGTTTCAAGAGGATGGTGCTGGAATCAGTTATGTGGACATCTCCACCGGTGAGTTCAGTGCCACACAATTCAGCGGGGAGAACATTACCGCCCAGGTGCGCAGCGAAATCATGCGGTTAAACCCGGCGGAAATTCTTATCCCAGAAAACACAAACCTGTCGAATGGCTTGCCGGGCAATCTCACGCGCTGGGCTTCCTGGCGGTTTGAACCAGGTCGCTGCGAGGAAACCCTCCGTCGTCATTTCCAGACAAGTTCACTGGATGGGTTTGGGCTTCGGGGACAAACCCTGGCAATCCGGGCTGCAGGCGCCATTCTCCAGTACCTGCAGGAAACCCAGCCTGCAGCGCTTAACCTGCTTGCCGGAGTCACAAGTTACAGCACCAGCGAATTTATGAACCTGGATGCTGCCACCCGCCGCAACCTGGAAATCACCGAAACCATTCGCGGGGGAGAGTTGCGCGGCTCTCTGTTAGGTACACTGGATCATACAGTAACACCAATGGGCAAACGGCTGATCCGCCAGTGGGTCAGCAAACCGCTGTTGGACTCTGAACAGATACACCGCAGGCTGGATGGTATTGAATTCTTCCTGGATGATGGCTTGCTGAGGGCAGAGCTGCGAACTGCATTGCATCCACTTGGCGACCTGGAACGGATGACCAATCGAATTCTTTCCGGGCATGCCACCCCACGTGACCTTGTTGGTCTGCGGCAAACCCTTACCACAATTGCTGAAATGCAGCCATTGATGGGTCGCATGGAGGGAGTTCTCAATCCCATCCTCCAGGAGCTTCATCCCTGTACGGAACAACTGGATTTACTGATCGCTGCCATGGACGAGTCTCCTCCTGCCACACTTCAAAATTCAGGTGTCATCCGTCCGGGGTACTCTGCCGAGCTTGACCAGATTGTGGAAGCCTCCCAACATGCCCGCGAGTGGATCTCCAATCTGGAAGCTGTGGAACGGGAGCGAACCGGTATCCGCACGCTTAAGGTGGGGTACAACAAGGTCTTTGGTTACTATATTGAAATCACCCATTCCAATACCGGAATGGTTCCTCCTGAATACATCCGCAAACAGACCCTGGTAAATGCGGAACGCTACATCACTCCCGAGATGAAGGAGTATGAAACCCTCGTACTGAATGCTGAAGAGCGGATTCGCGAGGTGGAAGCCCGCATTTTCAGGGAAGTCTGTGCCCGGTTAGCAGCAGCCAGTGGTACCCTTCTTTCCACAGCCCGTTCCCTTGCAGAACTGGACGTTCTGGCATCCCTGACAGAAGCGGCTGCCAACGGAGGGTATACTCGTCCGGAAATTACCACTGACCCGATCCTGGAAATCCGCGATGGACGTCATCCCGTGGTGGAACAAATGCTTTCCGGTGAACGTTTTGTCCCAAACGATGCCGCCTTTGAACCGGGTGAAATTGTCCGCATCATTACCGGTCCTAATATGAGCGGCAAGTCCACCTTCCTGCGCCAGGTGGCTTTGATTGTCCTGATGGCGCAAATTGGCAGTTATGTGCCTGCCTCCTCTGCCCGCATCGGATTGGTCGATCGGATTTTTACACGCATCGGCGCCCAGGATGAAATTCACGCCGGTCAATCCACCTTTATGGTGGAGATGATTGAAGCAGCCAACATCCTACACCATGCCACTCCGCGCAGCCTGCTGATCCTGGATGAGATTGGGCGCGGTACCAGTACCTATGATGGACTGTCCATTGCCTGGGCAGTGGTTGAATATATCCATAATCATCCCCGATTGCGCGCACACACCTTGTTTGCAACCCATTATCATGAATTAACCCAGCTCAGCAACCTGCTGCCTGGTGTTCGTAATTATAATGTGGCAGTTGCCGAAGCCGATGGACAGGTGATCTTCCTGCATAAAATTGTCCCTGGGGGTGCAGATCGTTCTTATGGGATTCACGTCGCCCAGCTTGCCGGACTTCCCCGTCCCGTCATTCAGCGCGCCGGTGAAATCCTCAAGGAGTTGGAATCTTCATCCGGAAAGGCAGTCCGGATCAACCCGGCTCTGCCCCAGCAATTGACCCTTTTTCCGGAAACCAATCCACTGCTTGATGAATTAAAGGAGTTGGATATCAACACCCTCTCCCCCATCGAGGCGTTGAATAAGCTCTACGAATGGCGAAAAAAATTTTTGGCGGATTCCTAGCCTGGCACCCACATCGGCGGCAATAATTTTTCAAAATAATCTTTGGTTCGCTTGATACGCTCTCCAAAAACCTGGTCTCCGCGCAGCCCGCTCACCCAACTCTCCACCGGGCGAAACCAGTTGACTGCC
This sequence comes from Chloroflexota bacterium, assembly GCA_019136175.1. Taxonomy (GTDB): domain Bacteria; phylum Chloroflexota; class Anaerolineae; order Anaerolineales; family Anaerolineaceae; genus CALMHE01. The sequence continues at coordinate 14,857 of JAGVUS010000236.1, forward strand.
TGTGGCGCCAGGTCTTTTCCTGTTGCCAGATACGTTAACCAGACTGCCTGAGCGGCATACGCAACCACATTGCGGGGCTCAATCCGGTCGAAATCCTCAAAAAACCATCCACAGGAGGTGAACATGCGCTGGCGTTCATGCTGTGCACCAAGCAGCAGGTCAACCTTGCGCAGTTGCAGCTCATCCAGCCGTTTCCCACTCAAATCCTCCAACAAATCCTCCAGTTTGCGCTTCCCCTGGATCACATGAATGTACTGGTGACGCACCTCCCAGGGATCATTCGTCCAGCGCTGCATCTCCGCCAGGTACACGGCATCCACGGCATCTGCCACAAAGTTAAGTGCCTGCCGCAGGTGGGCTTTCCATTCCCCGTGCGGCGTACATCCACAGTGTCCCATCCAGCGGGTGACACCATGATGGCAACTCCAGGAGGTCTTTTCCCTGATACGAATGGATCGGGCGGGCTGCTGATTGAGCAACCAGCGGGCAGGATATGTCGGTTGAGGTGCATCCGTGCCAACTGACATTTGTGTGAGATGAGACAGGAACTGGTCGCGAAATTGTTGATGATGCCCATACAATTCCCCATCCGAAGCTATCATAACAATCCTCTCCCTGTCGCGGCTCCCATGCCCATGAAACTGCGGCATCAGGATTTCCCGAAAGAAAGTTGTCGCGTTGGTCGTCGAAGACGGGTCAAAACTGATTCGAGCGGACAGTTCCGGCTGGTAAAAAAACACAACAATCCGGTTCCCCCCCGGCAAATCCACCCAGTAAGGCTGAGTAATGTCCACGGTATCATCTGCTGCCTGCCAGGGTGCCAGGATGGTAAACTCAATTCCACACTGCGCCAGAATATCCAACGTTTCCAAGTCTGCAGCGGTTTCAGGCAGCCACAGCCCCTTGGGAACATGTCCAAATCGGTTTTCAAAATCGGCGATTCCCCAGCGCACCTCGGTCATTTTTTCCATGCGGGAAGCAAGCGGCAGGATGGTATGATGATATGCCTGTGCCATGCCATTCCCCACACCGTATCTTTCAAAATTCCGCTTTTCCTGGGCAACAATCAATTCACAGGTGTCCGGATAATTCACTGCCATCCATTCAAATAGCGTGGGACCAATATTAAAACTGATCCGTTCAAAATTCCCCAACTCCGCATTTGGTCGGTAACAGTGGGCATGAATTCGCTCATTCCAGTTTTGAAAGGGAAATGCCCCCGGTTCTAATGGGATCTCCCCAGTCAGGGGGTCTTCGCGGGCAGGCTGGTAGAAGTGACCGTGAACGCAAAAAGATGCTGATGTCATGATTTTAAGTATCCCAATTTTTGGTGGAATCTTGCCGGAAGAATATTAAACCGCCGGGGAAGAAAATCCGCCGGACAAAGATGATCAACAACGAGGTACTCCAACCAATACAACGGCAAAGGAAACTGCCCCATTTGCTCCAGAAATAATGCAATTCTGCCCAGCGGCACATGAGCAATTGGCAGAAGCATGCGTTGGATGCCCGTAACACTCATGATTGTTTCCATCACTTCCCGGAAGGTCAAAGCCTCCGGTCCTCCAATCTCATAGGTTTG
>JAGVUS010000191.1 GCA_019136175.1 Chloroflexota bacterium
ACGACTTTCGCTCTTGATGGGCATTTCCATCTTTATGGTGGTCCTGGGGCATGCTGCTGGCTGGGGGCAGGTGGCAATGTTCGACTGGGCGCACCGCTACCGCCCGGTCACTTCACCCAATTTTGACATGATCGGCACGCCTGTCTATTACGTCCTGGCGTTCATCCGGCAGGCTGCCACTTTCCCAGTGGCAGCATTCTTATTTGTGGCAGGTTTTTTTAGCGCATTTTCCGCCCGCAGCGCCAGCCCGGCAGCCATCTGGAAGAGCGTGCGCGCCCGGATTGTCACATTATTGATCCCCTACACCATCTGGAGCGTGCTGGTTTTTCTGTACCAATACATCCTGGGGGAAAGGCTGGCTCCATGGCAGTATTTGTCACTTTTTCTCACCTGGGGGGCAACCGGACCGTACTACTATATTCCGCTATTGTGCACTTTAACCCTGCTGGCACCGCTTCTGGTTCCGCTGGCAAAAACGCGCGGGCGTTTTCTAGTCACCGTGAGTATCCTGATTCAGCTGGCTTTTCTGGTCGTCCGGTACCTGAAACTGGCATATGCAGGTACGGAAATTGCTGAAACCCTGTACCGGTTTACGCCAGACTGGCTATTCCTGCAATGGATATTATTTTTTGTGCTGGGAATTGTGGCGGCGTTTCACCTGGAGGAATGGAAAGCCTGGACCGCCCGACATCAACGCCTGCTCGTGGTCCTGCTGCCCATCAGCCTGGCAGCTTCCATCCTGGAAGCGGACCTCATCCTGCGAATGACACACGTGAACCTGTTTGCCATCCCGCTGTTGGGATCCACCATGATTTTCGCACTGGTGACAATCATCACCTGTACCCGATTTTTGGAAGTGCCGCCCGCCCTTGCACCCGGCTTGATCAAACTGGCGGGAAATTCCTATGGCATCTACCTGCTTCACTATACCATCATGGAGATCTTTGCCAAGCTGACTTATCATTACTTTCCGGGTTTGCTGGCAAACCTCTGGGTTTATATTCCCATATTATTCCTCCTGGGGTTGGGTATCCCCCTTCTGGTGATGGAGCTGATTCACCGCACCCCGTTACGGAAAGTGAACCGGTACCTGTTTGGTTAGGATGGGATGGATGATCAACCACTTCCAAAAACATGGTTTAACATGAAGATCCTGCTGGCAGTTCATCATTTTCCACCCGACCACACCGGCGGGGCGGAGTGGCAAACCTACCGCACAGCCAGGGCAATGCAGGAGCGCGGTCATACGGTTCGGGTGGTGTGCATTCGCCGCCTGGATGCTGGGATGGATGCCGATCTTGCCTGGGAGGATGATACATTTCAGGGCGTGGCGGTGCGCCGCCTGGACTTAAACATGCGCCGTGCCGCCGATCCATTCCGCTGGCAATACCATCATCCGGCTGTGGCAGATAACCTTGCTCAACTGATTCGGGAATTTCAACCCAATGTCTTTCACTTGATTGGCGGTTACCTGCTGGGGGTTTCAGCACTTGATCCTGCGGAGCAGGCAGGAATTCCACGAGTGGTCAGCCTGACGGATTTCTGGTACATCTGCCCGCGTATCACCTTGTTAAAATCGGATGGCACGCTGAGTCCCCTGGCAGTGGATCCGCTACGCTGTGTTGGCTGTCTTGCCGGGGAGCGCAGGCGCATCCGTTGGCTGAACCGGCTCTTTCCGGGCGCCATGAACCGGTACTGGCAGAAACGGACGGCGCAGGCTTCCCGGCTCCAGGAACGGCTCACAACACTGCGGGATCGGTTAAACCGTGTCCAGGTGGTGATTGCCCTCTCCCGGTTCATCCAGTCCGTTTATGCCCTGAATGGAATCCGCCCGGAGATCATGCGGGCATCCATCCAGGGGGTGGAACTGCCCGGTTTGCCGAAAGTGGTGAATCACCAACGATCCAATGTGCTGCGGATGGGATACATGGGGCAGATTGCTTCACACAAGGGCGTACATATCCTTCTGGAGGCTTTGCGATGTCTGCCAGAGGCAGCGCTTGAGTTGAAAATTTTTGGCGACGGGACAAAATTCCCCGCATACACCCGCAAGCTGCGGAAACAATATGGCGGGGATGACCGGGTGCAGTGGATGGGGGTGTTTGCCCGCGAGAAAATCGGGGAAGTTCTTCAACAATTGGATGTGGTCATTGTCCCATCCATCTGGTATGAGAATACCCCCAATGTCATCCTGGAATCATTCACCTGCGGCGTGCCGGTGATTGCCTCCAACCTGGGCGGAATGGCGGAACTGGTGCAGGACGGGCGCGGCGGTATGCTGTTTGCGCCCGGTGATGCCCGGGACCTGGCGCGCCAGGTGGAACGGTTGATTGCCGATCCGGCATTGCTGTCCCGGCTGCGGGAAGGCATCCCGCCGGTGCGCACTGTGGAGGACGAAATGGATGAACTGGAAGCCATCTATTGTCAACTGGCAGCAGCTTAACCTGGTGCTGGGTGAACAATGATCAACAGCCCCCGGCAAGCCGGGGGCTGTTGCGTTTGGTATTGAGATTGGAACTAGATAAAGATAATCTGCGCGCCGTCGGTCATGTCCATGAAATCTCCGGCGGTGACGATATCTTCCACGCAGGGCAGGAAGTCATCCTTGCTGAGCTTGAACATGTCCACCGACATCTTGCAGGCGTACATCTTCGCGCCGCCATCCGAAAGCATTTCCAGGTACTCGCGCACGGTGGGAACACCCAGGGCTTTCATTTTGCTCTTCATCAGTGCTGAGGCAAAGGGGGTCATGCCGGGGATCACGCCCAGGATCTGCGGGATGCCAATATAACCGGGAACGCCCATCATGTTCATCTTCATGCTGGAATTTGCCACCGGGGGGACTTCCAGGTGATCCACACGGTGCTTGTTGATCATGTCCATGCCCCAGAAGGTGAAGAAGATGGTGACATCAATCCCGTTGCCGAGTGCCGCCCAACCCATCACCAGCGCCGGGTACACCATGTCCAGGTTGCCCTTGGAGCAGATAAATGCAATGTGCCGATTTTCAGACATGTTAATTTCTCCTGTATGGGATGATAGGAATTAGACGCAGCCTTCGGGCTTGCCCAAACCGGAAATGTGGGCGACCTTCTTGGCGGGTCCCTTGGGGAAGAGGGTGAACAGTTCCTTGGTGGAAAGCCCCGTGCCGGTGGTGATCTGGCGCAGGGTGGGGGCTTTGCCGGTCTTGGTGCCTTCGGCGCGGCAGAAGTCGATCACTTTCCAATGGGCATC
>JAGVUS010000431.1 GCA_019136175.1 Chloroflexota bacterium
TGATCGCCCGGATGTGCTGGCAGAACGTGTTTATTTACCGTGGCTGGACATGGAAGCTGCCATGCGGTCCAACAAAATCCCGCTGTATGCCCTTGAATCCCGGCATGCTGTGCGTGATTTTGACATCCTGGGAATTACGCTCCCGTATGAAACACTCTTTACCAACACCTTGAATCTGCTGGACCTTTCCGGGATACCGGTAATCAGTGCGAATCGCAGCATCCACGATCCCCTTGTCATTGCGGGGGGACACGCAACCTACAACCCGGAACCGATGGCTCCATTCATCGATGCCTTTGTAATTGGTGAAGGCGAAGAGGTTATTCACGAAATTGTGGATTTGCACCAACACTGGAAAGGGTCTGGAGGAAACCGCGAGGAACTGTTATACCTGCTGACTCAAATTCCGGGGGTGTACGTTCCGCGGTTTTATGAGCCCACATACCACCCTGATGGCACATTTAAGTCCATGAACCGCCTGGAGTCTTCCGTTCCCGGCACAATCACCAAGCGGATTGTTGGCAAACTTCCCCCACCCCCCACCCGGTTTATCGTCCCATCCATCGGTGTTGTTCATAACCGGGTCGCGGTGGAAATCATGCGCGGCTGCACTCGCGGATGCCGCTTCTGTCATGCAGGCATGGTGAATCGCCCGGTGCGGGAACGCTCTGTAGATCAGATTCTGTCAACCATCCAATCGGCATTGAATCAGACCGGATTTGAGGATATTGCCCTTCTATCCCTATCCTCTTCCGACTATACGCAAATTCAAACGCTTGTTGAACGCATCAGCCAGGAGATTGCCAGCCCCCACCTGACCATTTCCCTGCCCTCCCTCCGGATTGAATCCTTCTCGGTTGACCTGTTGGAGCAGCTTCGCAGCTCCCGCCAGGGAGGATTCACGCTTGCCCCCGAAGCAGCCACCGACCGTATGCGGAATATCATCAACAAGCCAATTCCATCAGAGCAATTGTTGGAAACCGCCCGCGCCATTTATTCACGCGGCTGGCAGACCATCAAACTCTATTTCATGATCGGGCACCCATCCGAGACCCTGGAAGACGTTGCCGCCATAGCCGAACTGTGCCAGCTGGTCATTGCCGAGGGGCGAAAAATGATCGGGCGGCGGGCTTCCTTAAATACTGGAATTGCCACGTTTGTCCCCAAGCCCCACACACCTTTCCAATGGGTCTCCTGTGATACCGAAGAGCAGATCAATGCCAAGATCCGGCTCCTGCAACAAAACCTTCGGGGTCCTGGCTTAAAAATGAATTGGACCGATCCCCGGGAAACCATGCTGGAAGCCTGGCTGGCGCGTGGCGACAGGCGCATGTCGGCAGTTATTTTAAGTGCCTGGCAAAAAGGTGCCAAATTTGATGCCTGGCAGGATCAACACCACGATCACCTGTGGCTGACAGCGTTTGAAGAACATGGACTTGACCCGGCTTTTTATACCCATCGTACCCGCTTCCTGGATGAAGTATTCCCGTGGGATCACATATCACCAGGAGTTCGGAAGTCCTATTTGCTTGAAGAATATCAAAACAGCCTGCAAGGGATTCTGCGGGGTGACTGTCGGCAGCACTGTTATGCTTGCGGCATCCTGCCCGCATTTACCAGACTGCGCAGAGAAAATCCCGGTAATGGATGGAAATGCCCCGAAGTTGGCTCCGCTCCTTCCAGCAGTCAAACCAGTCCATTATTGGAGCGTGAAGGATGATCCGCATTCGCATTACCTACGAAAAAGGGGAAGGAATGCGGTATACCGGCAACCTGGATATGCAAATGGTCTGGGAGCGTACCATCCGCCGGGCAGGGCTCCCGCTGGCATACAGCCAGGGATTTCATCCCCAGCCGCGCATTCAACAAGCCTGTCCCCTTCCACTCGGCTTTCTATCCTTGGATGAGATTGTGGATGTCTGGCTGGAAATGGAGGAACCGGACCTGGAATGCATCCGGACAGCCATCCAGAAAGCTTCCCCAGCCAGCATGATCATTACCAGAATAAACCTGGTGGATTTGCGAAGCCCCACCCTGCAAACCCGGGTTCTTTCCTCCCTCTACCAGGTCACATTGTTGGAACCAATTCCAGAAGCTGACCTGGAAACCAAAATTTTCAGCATCCAACAGGCAGTCACCCTTCCCAGGGAACGACGGGGAAAAACTTATGATTTACGCCCCCTTATTGAGAAGCTGGAAGTAAATTCCAGCATCCCCCAATCATTCATGGTACAACTGGCAGCCCGCGAAGGTGCAACAGGGCGACCGGAAGAAGTGTTGCTTGTCATGGGTATGGATCCATTCTCCACCCGAATTACCCGGATGAAAACCATCCTGATGGAGGTTGAAATATGAGTGCATCAAAGTCCATTGTCTTCCTCATCACAAATTCAGGGATGGGTAAGACGGATCACCAGGACCTGAGGGAAAGGCTTGCCGGTACTTTTTTATCCCTGCTTGCCCAAACCGATAACCTGCCAGCTGCCATCTGCTTTTATACGGAAGGTGTCCGTCTGGCATGTGAGGGATCACCCGTCCTGGCACAATTACACCACCTGGAACAATTGGGGGGCCGTCTGATTTTATGCCAGACCTGCCTGAACACCCTGCAGCTCGTCGACAAGGTGCGGATTGGCATTATCGGCGGCATGGGGGATATTCTAACCGCCATGATGGAAGCCGATTCGGTCATCACGATTTGATCCCATGAAACTTGCCGTTAATTATTCCAGGGAATTGCATTTACTTCTCGATTCCGGTCAAGTGAAATTTGACGTCTACAAGTGCCCGGATTGGCAGGATATGATTGAAACTGCAAGCAAAACGAAACCGGTATATGTCCACTTCCCCCTGTGCGCCGGGGATGGAAGTCTGAGGGAGACGGACTGGACAATGATAGACCAGATTCGCCAGGCAACACATACCCCGTTCATAAATCTCCACCTCTGCGCTCCCAAGGACCTCAACCCAGGTGATCATCCGCGCGTCCAGCAGACAATCTGCAATGCCATTGACGATGTACAGATGCTTGTGAACCGGTACGGCAAGGATTCAGTTGTTATTGAAAACATGCCCGTCCTCTCCTTCGGGACGGATTATCTGATCCCCATGGCGCATACCAGTGTAATCAACCAGGTTGTCACTGAAACGGGCTGCCAGTTCCTGTTTGATATTGCCCATGCCCGCCTGACCACCATGAACCTTGGATGGGAC
>JAGVUS010000344.1 GCA_019136175.1 Chloroflexota bacterium
ATCTCCAATGATTGACTCATATATTTGTACTTCCTCTTCCCGGGTTATTAAATCATAATGACCTTCAAATTGGGTGGGATCCTGGTCGTTTCCATTGCCATCAATTGCTCCATTAGCAGACCATTCTCCGGATTCAAAGAGGATGGATCCATCTTCAGCGGTCACCACAAAATGAAGCCAGGCGCGGCGGGAAGGAAAACTGGTGGGGAACTTATGACCAACCAGATTGGTCACTTTTACAGAGACATCCAGCTGGTCATTGTGGATTTTTCCCGATACCTCCAGGGAAGCTGTACGGTTTTGTAATTGATCACCGGTTCGGGCAATTGCTTCATCAAAAAGAGATTTGTTTGTTGCCCCCCCCAGCAGATCAGGGTTGTCCTGCAGGGCGGTCAACATGTACTGGTTGCCACCTTGAAATGTATGCAGGTTAATACCGGTTTGGGGTTGCCCGCCGGTATTGGCTATGGGTGCCTTGCCTTCCACTGCAATCATGTGGCAATCCTGGCAGGATGCATTTTGCGCATAGACACTGGCAAGCCATTCCAGGTGAACGGTCTGTTCCGGGAAAACCTCTTCGCTGAGTGTTCCATCATTTTTTATGTAAGGTGTGAAGAGGTTATGGCAGGTAGCACACATCTCGGATTGTCGAATATGGTTTGACTGGACTGGAATGTACCCGGAGGCTGATTGCATAATGGTTGCCAACCCGGCATCAACAGGAAAGGGTCCGTAAGATGACCGCCCGCCAACCGGTGTAATTGAATCAACCAGGAACCCACCACTGAAGGTTTCGCTGGTTCCAAGCTGATCCGCCTGGACCTGATGACAAAGCGTACAGGACACCCCATCCACTGCAAGGGGTTCAAGTGGATGCGTTGGATCCAGAACGCCATCCTGGTCCAGCAACAAGGTCAGCGTATTTTGGATATTCAGGGTTTTGTATGCCATGGGTACATGGCAGGTGCTGCACTTGTCTTGAATTTCACGGGACAGGTGTGGATTGGCTATGATTTCGTTGCGTACGGACGCCAGGTAGTACGGGTCCCGGGCGGAATTTGCCATCATGGATGAGCGCCAAATAGAATCCACGGAGGTGTCTACACCCTGGTCGGATTTTAATCCGGTATGGCAATATCCACAGGCACCTGCAGTGGAAAAATATTCTCCCTGGAAATTGATGAGGGGGGATGGTGTTTCAGCGGTCGGGTCCGGTGCTGCTGGTTGTGGAGTACACCCAGCTAAAAACAACAGGAGGAAGATGATCGTAAATAACCCGGCACGAGTGGTTTTCATCGGTTCCTCCATTTTCAGAACGGTGTTCGGTTTTAGAGAAGGTGAAGCACCACTTTGCCCTGGTTCCAGAGGTCTTCAAGGTGGTAGTATTTGCGTTGTTCGGCTGAGAAGAGATGAACGATTACATCACCCAGGTCAATAAGAAGCCAGCCATCTCCCGTGGTGCCCTCCAGTTTTCCGGATAGGGAAAATTTTTCTTTCACCTTCTCCAGCACTGCATCTCCAAGGCTGTCCAGCATGCGCTCGCTTGTTCCTGTGCAGATGATGAAGTAATCGGCAAAACTTGCAATTTCCTGGATATCCAGCAGGAGAATGCTTTCCGCCTTTTTTTCCTCCAGGATGTCCACAACCAGATGTGCCAGTTCCAATGTGTCCAGAATCCACCTCGTAAATTCGTTGATGGTTTATTTTAGCATATTATGAGGTTGGTGGCTGAAAGGGAGCATGTAGCAGAGCAGTGTAAATTGCACCGGTTGGTCGCAAATCACTGCGAAACAGGATTACCTGATCAGCGTCGAATTCACCAATTTCGTTGATTTTTGTGGAAAGCAGTGTGGTGGTAACCATTTCCAATTCCTGCCTGGTGGCGGTTGAGTGGATGCGTCCAAGCGTCAGGTGGGGAGAGAATGGTCGGTTTTCAGCGGGAATTCCAATGGTGTCAGCCAGTTTTTCGATTTGTTTCTGCAGTCTAGTTAGACCATCCGGTGCTTGTAAACCAGCCCAAACAACCCTTGGGCGGTTTGGGTTTGGAAATGCACCAATTCCCGTCACCAGGATAGGAAATGGTTGCACCATGGCAGCAATGTCCGGCAGAGCTTGTTTCAATGCATTCGCTTGTTTATCAGAGATATCTCCCAGAAACTTCAGTGTGATGTGAATATTGGTAACAGGAACCCAGCGAACCCCGGATGAAATCCGCGTTTTCAATTGTTGTATGACCCTGTTGAGGTTGGATTGGGTGGCAGGTGGTAATTCAATGGCGATAAAAGCGCGAATGGTTTTCATGGTTTCTTGATTGTCTTGATGAATGGATGCATTATATCAGGTCTGTGAATTAAGATTTCTCTATCCATTTATTTTGGAATGTGGTATAAAATAATCACCCTGCTGTGTTCGTGATGCCGCAAAACCGGTTTTGAGCCAACACTCTTAAAAAGGCGTCTCTTATTAGATAGTATCACGATAGACTTCGGTCAAGGTGAAATCTCTCTAGCGGGACCCTACCTGCGAAAGCAGGTTCAAAACTACGCAGCACACGGCATGGCGGGGATTTTTTATTGACAGTCATTCATCTTCCTGCTACACTCATTTTAAGATTCTCAGCAGGAGCGTTCCATGATCACTGAATTCAGGCTTATTATTCGCTCTGGTCCCAATTCCGGTCAGGTTATCAAACTGGAAAAGGATGATTTAATCCTTGGGCGGGATCTCCACAGTGATATTGTCTTGACAGACCCCGAGGTTTCCCGGAGGCATGCCCGTTTATTCCAAAAGGGATCGGCGTTTATGCTGGAAGACCTTGGGTCGACAAACGGAACCTTTGTAGAGGGACAGCGGTTAACCGGACCCTACCTGCTCCAACCCGGGGAAACCATCCACCTGGGGGAAAATTGCATCCTTGTGTTTGAAGCCATTGAGGTGGATCCGGATGCAACCAAGGTTTCAAATATTGGTGAGAAACCTGTTCAGGAGCCTGCTCCGGCAGAACAAATTTCTCAGCGTCCAACCATTTCGCCAATGGAGCCGATTCAAGCGCCAAAACCCGCTCCTGTTGAACAACCAAAGCCTCAACCGAAACCGCAGATTGTTGGGGGAGATTATGTGGGTTCAATTCCAGAATCACCTGCGCCAAAAAAGAGATGGTGGATCTGGCTGGTGGCTGGGTTGGCATTGCTGGCTGTTGGCTGCTTGATTGTTTTCATTATTGTCGACCTGGCAAATCTATACTGTGTTCTTTTCCCTGGGGTTGTCAATTTGTTTGTTCCTGGTTATTGCAGATGATTTCTGATTCAAATCCAATAGATAGAGACGCCATTCCCGCACCAGCAGGACATTCTGACCAATGACAACACCATCCCCGGAACCAGAGCCACCAACATCCGAACCACAAGAAAATAAAAACCGGAATAATGAACCGGATTTTTTGCAGGAGCCCGGGCATGTTCAGGTGATCGCGGATTCACCGCCGTGGAGCAATACCGTCAAGCTGGTGGTTGGGTTAACCATGATGGCAATTGCCGCCGGTTTGTTGATCCGGTTTCGTAATTTAATCGGTCCATTACTCCTGGCGTTTGTTCTTGCCTACCTGATACATCCTGTCGCATCCTGGATTTGCAGGAAGACGAAATTTTCGTGGCGATTAACAACCACCATTATTTTTATCCTGATCCTTTTTGCGCTGATTGGATTGTTAACCTGGGGAGGTTTCTCACTTGTTGGGCAGGTACAGAGCCTGATTAATTTTGTTCAGCGGCAGGTTGATAATTTACCCATCTGGCTGGATACCCTGACTGCTGAACCAATCTATATCCTGGGGATTTTCGAGGTTGACCTTCGCCAATACGATTTTGGTCAGCTGGCAGAACAGGCATTGGGAATGGTGGAGCCGATTCTATCCAGGTTGGGATCCGTGGTGGGAAGCCTGGCGGGTGGGGCGGCAACCACAATTGGTTATGCGTTTTTTACAATCCTGGTGGCGTATTTCTTCATCTCGGAAACCGGGGGTGTGCGGGCAAGACTGATTAATATCCGCATCCCGGGATATTCCGAAGATCTTAAAAAAATCAGCACACAACTCAACAGAATCTGGAACGCTTTTCTTCGCGGGCAGATTATCATTTTCCTCATCGCTGTCGCCACTTACACGGTGGTTCTTGGCATCCTGGGGGTCAATTTTTACCTGGGGCTGGCATTCCTGGCTGGATTTGCCCGTTTCATTCCATATGTCGGCGCATGGGTGACCTGGATTACATTGGGTCTGGTGTGTTATTTTCAATCAAGCACCTTGTTTGGCGTTGGTTCGATTGTGTATGTCATCATTGTTGTGGGAATTGCGCTGGTGATCGACTCGTTTTTTGATAATTTTGTGGTGCCACGATTGATGGCGGATGCACTGTCTGTTCACCCGGCGGCTGTGATGGTGGCAGCACTCGTCTCTGCCCAGTTGTTTGGTATCATTGGCGTTTTGCTTGCAGCCCCCACCCTGGCGACGCTGCAATTGATCAGCCGATATGTTACCCGCAAGTTGTTTGATCTGGATCCGTGGCATGACCTAAAAACAGGTCCACCTGTTAAGCCAATGCCGAAATCGGTAACGCGCGCTCGCAGGATTCTGAAACGCTGGCTTAAACCGCTCCAGCCCAGATGGAAACAATTTGTTGCCTGGTTTAATCACCTTTGGATGAAGGTTTTGAGAGGATTTCAAAAGAAACAATAAACAATTACTCTGGCAGGTACTGCAGGTTTGTGAGATAATCTGAGCCGGTAATGATTTTTTGGAAGGAGAATTACAAAATGGAATCGAATGAACCCAAAACAGAAACGCTGGCAGAGACTGAAAATTTCATGGCATGGCGTGCAGAAGAGCCGGATGGGGAAACCACTTATCACCTTGAATTAAACAACCTGACGGTTCACTTCTTCGATGAGGAATGGAAGGAATTCCTTACGCTTGTGGAAGGACTTTTGAAGGGGTAAAGCAAGACAGCCAATATCCACTAAAAAAAACGGGGATCGCAATTTATTTGCGATCCCCGTGGTGTTTGATCCATTTTGAATCTTAATATCTGCCGCGCGGTTGGTGTGAACCCGGATCGGGCAATTCATCTTCTGTAACTTTGGTTATATTCACTGCACATACCTTATATTCAGGGATTTTTGCCAGGGGATCCAGGGCATCAATGGTAAGGATGTTGGCAGCAGCGACGGCAAAGTGGAAGGGGATAAAGACGACTCCGGGAGTAGTTTTTTCGGTGATGGACGCCCTCAAAACGATGGTGCCCCGGCGTGACGTTACCCGCACAGGATCATCATGGTGTATGCCAAACCTGGTTGCATCGGTTGGATGAAGTTCCATCCTTGCTTCCGGGAAAAGGTCGCTTAACCAGGACCTCCGTGTCATGGAGCCTCCGTGCCAATGTTCCAGGACTCTGCCGGTGGTCAGGATCATTGGATATTCTTCATCCGGGAGTTCTGCCGAGGGGATGTATGTTAGTGGATGAAACTTTCCGCGCCCACGTGGAAACTGGTCGCGAAACAGGTAAGGAGTACCGGGATGGGATTCATCAGGTACAGGGGTTTGCAGCCCTACCTTTTCAATCCGGTCATATTTTACACCCCGGTACTCTGGGACAAGACTTCCCATTTCAGCCAGCACTTCGGATGGATCCTGGAAGTTCCATCCGGATGATTGGGTGATCCCCAGCTTTTTTTCAATGCGAAGTGCCAGGTCGCAGATAATTTGCCAGTCCGGGCGTGCCTGTCCAATTGGATCGATCGCCCTGCGCACACGCTGCACTCTCCGATCGGTGTTTGTGAAGGTTCCATCTTTTTCTGCAAACGATACTGCAGGAAGAAATACATCGGCATAAGCAGCAGATTCGGTAATGAACAAATCCTGGGCGACAATAAATTCCAGTTGTTCCATTTGGTGACGGGTATGGTTCAGATTGGGTTCCGACATCATGGGATTCTCTCCCATAATATAGAGCGAACGCACTCCTCCTTCCCCCACGGCGCTCATGATTTCTGTTGTGGTCAAGCCGGGCTCACGATTTAAACCGCCGGGTTCAATATTCCAGCAGGTTTCATATTTCCTGGCAATTTCCTCCTGGTCCACCCGCTGGTAGCCCGGATAATGCCAGGGCATTGCGCCGGCATCCGAAGCTCCCTGGACATTATTCTGCCCCCGCAGTGGATTTAAGCCTGTCCCCAGCCTGCCAATTTGACCGGTAAGCAAGGCAAGGTTGATCAGGCTGAGTGCATTATCCGTTCCGTGGACCGATTCCGGGATGCCCAATGCCCAATAGATGGCTGCATTTTTCGCTGTCGCGTACATCCTTGCTGCCTGGATAATCAATTCGCGATCAACGCCGGAGATAATTTCTGCAAACTCGGGGGTAAACTTTTCCATTGACTCGGCAAAGCTGGCAAAATTTTCTGTCCGTGTATCTATGAATTCCTGGTTGTACAGTTTTTCCTGAAGAATAACGTGAGCCATGGCGGAAAAAACTGCCACATCGGTTCCCGGTTTTTCTGGCAGCCACAGGGTTGCATAATTAACCAGTTCAATTCGTCGTGGATCCACAACGATTAATTTGGCACCATGCTTTTCAATTGCCGCTTTCATTTGAAGAGCAATAATGGGGTGGTTTTCGGTTACATTGGACCCGGTCACAATAAAGACATCATTATGGATGACCTCAGATGCTGTATTGCTCATGGCAGATGATCCAACCGCCATCTGGAGGGCAACCACAGAACCCGCATGACACAGCCTGGTGCAGTGATCGATATTATTGGATCGAAACAGGGTTCGGTACATCTTCTGCATCAGGTAGTTGTCTTCATTGGTTGCCTTGGCGCAGCAATAGACCGCCATTGCACCGGATCCATCCCGTTGGTAAATCCTTGCCAGGCGGTCAGCGACCAATTCCAATGCTTCCTCCCAGGTGATTGATGTCCAATCTTCCAGCGTGGGTGCGGGAACCCGGGAGCCAGGTTTCTGTGGGGTTTTCCGGATCATGGGGGTTGTTATGCGCTCCCGGTTGAAAACGTAATCATAACCAAACCTGCCTTTCACACACAGGTTGCCATGATTAACGATGGAATCAAAGGGCGAAGTAACCTTATAGATGAATTGATCCCGAATATGCAGTTGGAGTGTACAGCCCACACCGCAGAAGGGACAGGTGGTGGTTGTGATGCTGTCGGGAGAAATCATGGCAGTTTCCTTTCCGGTTGAATCCGGGATTTATTCCCATTTCGCTTTGACCGGGTCAGGCTCATGATCTCTATGGGGGAGTACCCGGTTTCCAGGAGCCACTGCCGCTTGGGTTTCAATGCACCCGTTGGGCAGACGGCAACGCATTGTCCACAAAATACGCACGTCGTTTCAGGCAGGGTGATGTGATAAAAGGTGTCAATTCGTGTATCAAAACCCCGTTGGCTGAAATTGATGGCATGTGTGTACTGGGCATCCTCGGCACAGACTTGAACACAGCGCCAGCACAGGATACACTTTGAATAATCCCGGACATACATGGGATTGTCGTCCAGGAGATCAAATTCGCGCGGGTTGGATTCCGGAAACCGCTCCGGATCAGCATGATAATCATTCATCATTGCCAGGATTTCCGGTGAATCTGTTAAATCTACCGTGGAAGAAAGCATCTCAAGGATGGTGCGGCGGGCTCGCTGGACCCGGTCAGAGTGGGTTTGGACAATCATTCCTTCTGAAACCTGGGCAACGCAGGCGGGGATAAGCGTGCGGGCTCCTTCCACCTCCACAACACAAATCCGGCAAAGCGCGTTGGATGTACAGGCTTCATGGAAACAAATGGTGGGTATCTGAATACCCACAGTTTCTGCGGCTTTCAGAATGGTGAACCCGGAAGGCACAGAAACAGGAATGCTGTCAATTGTAAGGGAGATGATCTCGGTCATGGGTCATCCTTCCATAATCTTGAAAAGGTGGGGAAACAGCCGCATGGCGCTGGATATGGCACTGGACGCTGTCTGCCCCAATCCACACAGGGATGCATCCGTCATGGTTGCTGCAAGATCACTTAATCGCTCCGTGTCTCCAGGCAGCAGTCGATTTTCTGCCATTCTTTCCATGATTTCCAACTGGCGCTGGGTTCCCATCTGGCATGGATAACATTTTCCGCAGGATTCTTCTTTAAAGAAATGCGCCAACCGGAGCAGGATATCCGGCATGCTGCGGGAATCGTCAAAGACTGTGATAACCCCCGATCCGAGCGGCAGGTTAAATGATCGCAGTCCTTCAAAGGATAGAGGCGCATCCAACTGGTTGGCGGATGCAAATGCACCGGCAGCACCGCCCACGAGGGCTGATTGAAATGAGCCCTGATTGCGAATACCGCCAGCCAGCTGAAAAATCATTTCCCGCAGAGTCATACCAAATGGAATTTCGTACAATCCCGGCTGGTTGATGTCGCCGGAGAGGCAAAACAGCTTGGTACCGGGTGATTTTTCAGTTCCCATCTGGCGGTAGGCGGCTGCACCATGCTGGATGATGACCGGGATGTTGCAAAGTGTTTCCACATTGTTAATGACAGTTGGTTTTCCAAACAAACCCTTGCGGGTTGGGAAGGGTGGCTTTACTCTTGGAAATCCCCGCTTGCCTTCGATGGATTCAAACAGGGCAGTCTCTTCACCGCAGATGTAAGCACCTGCCCCCCGGCGAAGCTCCAACTCGAAGGAAAAATCTGTACCAAGGATATGTTCACCAATCAGGTAGGCTTTTCGGGCTTCATCAAGTGCGGTTTTCATTACCTGGTAGGGATAGACATACTCACCCCGAATGTACATATAACCCTTTTCGGCTCCAATTGCATAAGCAGCAATGAGAATCCCCTCCAAAATACGGTGGGGATCATCTTCCATAATTACCCTGTCTTTGAAAGTTCCGGGTTCCGCCTCATCGGCATTGCAAACCAGGTAGTGAGGATACTCCGGTTCCCGGGCACAGCCTTCCCATTTGATGCCCGTTGGGAATGCTGCACCTCCACGCCCCACCAACCCGGAGGTTTTCACTTCCTGGATGACCGCTTCCGGTTGCACCTGCAGGGCTTTTTGTATTGCCAGGTACCCCCCATTCTGCTGATACTCCTCCAGGGAAGCTGGATGTCCTTTGCCACAATTGGCTGTCAGAATGGAAACGGTTCCGCCGATTTTTGTCCGGTGACGGCTGCTGGTTCCGCTTACAAGGTCTTCATAGGCGCCATCAATGACGTGGTGAGGTGATTGAATCAATAAAGCTGGCGCATGTTCACATAATCCCAGGCAGGGTGCCCGCTCAACAGTAATCTCCCGCGTTGGGCTATCCTGGTCGAGATGAAATTCCAGGGTTTTGGTCATACGTTTAAATACCCCGTCTGCTCCAGCCACTGCGCAGGCAGGGTCATTGCAAACATGGATCAGGGTTTTTCCAACTGGCTGACTGTACAGCAGGGAATAAAATTCAATCACACCATATACTTCTGCAAGTGGTATGCGCAAAGCCCGGGAGATTGCTGCTGCTGCCGGTTGGGAAACATAACCATAAATTTCCTGGGCTTTTTGCAATACGGGGATCAGTGCGGGTCGTCCCTGCTTTGCATAAACTGGAAGAATCTCAAGCAATCGTGAAACATCCGGATCTGTCATGGGATCTCCGAGAAATATTGACTTGGGGGAAATTGGATGAATAGTATAATTATACACATAGATGTGGACAATCGTGATTGAAGCTGGCGGAAAATCCACCCGCATGGGGATGGACAAAGCGTTGATGCCATTCAATGGTGAGCCATTGATCCAGCGCATCATTCGGAGGTTGGATGGTGTGGGGGATGAAATGATGATCGTGGCGAACCAGCCGGAACCGTACCGGATGCTTGGGCTCAGGGTTGTACCGGACGTGATACCGGGAAGTGGAGCGTTAAGCGGTGTTCATACTGCCCTTGCCTGTGCATCCCACCCATTTGTGATCATCACTGCCTGTGACTTGCCATTTGTTAATGCTCACTTGATTCGTGAAGCCATGCGCCACCTTGTCGAAGAAAATGTGGATGTGGTTATCCCGCGGACCGAACAGGGCTTGGAACCTTTTCATGCTGTCTATCGGCGGGAAACCTGTCTCCCAGCTGCCGAGTCTGCAATCCGGGATGGGTATAAGCGGATCATCTCCTGGTTTCACCACGTGCGGGTATTGGAACTGCCTGTGGAAAATTTCAGGCACCTGGATCCGCAAGGAATTACATTCCTTAATGTCAATACACCAGAGGAATGGAGGTTGGCGGAGGAACTGGCTGCACAGGGGGAATAAAACCGGGTAGAATTGAGACCGGGAGGTACCGGAACCCATGACAACCATTCTGGATGACCCTGTACAGATGCAGGCATTGGACCCTGATAACATGATGGCATATCTCCAGGCATTGCCTACAGACCTGTTGAAAGCCTGGAGGATTGGCGGAGAACAAAACCTGCCGCCATTGGGAAATATCCGCCAGGTAATCATCAGTGGGATGGGGGGGTCTGCCATTGGAGCGGATATGGCGGCTACCTATGCTGCTTACACAGGGCTGGTTCCTGTGCATGTTCACCGTGATTACGGATTGCCATCCTGGGCGCAGGGTCCGGAGACCATGGTGATTGCCTCCTCGCATTCCGGAAATACGGAGGAGACTCTCAGTAGTTACATGGAAGCAAGGACGAGAGGCTGCCGATGCATGGCGGTTTGTACCGGGGGGAAACTTGCAGCTATGGCTGGCAACGACGGTGTCCCTGTCTGGTTGTTTCAGCATACCGGGCAGCCCCGCGCTGCGGTTCCGTTTTCCTTTGGGTTGCTGCTGGCTGCGCTGACTTGGTTGCAAATTCTGCCTGACCCACAAAAGGAACTCATGGAGGCGGCAGAATGCATGGAAGCCCAGGCATGGCAGTTGGACCCTGTTGTTCCGGTTTCCGCAAACCCCGCCAAGCGGCAGGCAGGGCAATGGATGAACCGCTGGGTCACAGTCATGGCGTCTGATTACCTGGCTCCAATTGCCCGGCGATGGAAGGGGCAGGTTAATGAGCTGGCAAAAGCCTGGGCTCAGTTTGAAACCCTACCGGAAGCAGATCATAATAGCCTGGCTGGAATATTCATGCCCGAATCCGTGCTTACCCAAACGGTTGTGATGTTCCTGCAATCCCCAAGTGATCACCCCCGCAACAGGCTGCGCTCCGAGTTGACCCGTCAAATGGTATTGGAGGCGGGGATTGGAACGGATGTTTACCACGCAAGAGGAAGGTCGCCCCTGGCTCACATGTGGACAGCCCTGCAGTTTGGGGATTACTCGGCGTATTACCTTGCAATGTTGTATGGAATGGATCCAACACCCATCCCGACGTTGGTGGCTCTTAAAAACGCACTTTCGGGGCAATAGCTCCCTTTTTTGAGACATTTTCCCTCACTGGAAATCCCGTGTGGTTTGATCTTGCAAAGGTTCCCTGATGCAAGCTTTCTTGAAGATTGTTGGAATATCGGCTCGGCAACAAATGACCTACCGCACTGCTCTGGTGGCGGGTCTTTTTACCAATCTATTCTTTGGAATATTGAGGGCTTCGCTATTAATTGCATTGTATCAGGGTGAAACCAGTGTCAATGGCATGGATGTTGGGGGAGCCATCACCTATGTCGCGTTATCCCAGGCAATGATTGCCTATCTAACCATTTTTGGAAACACCGAAATGGGAAGAACTGTGTCTGATGGATCCATTGCGAGCGATCTTATCAAGCCGGTGCATTTTATCCTGCTTTGGCTGGGACGGGATTTGGGACGTTCACTGGTAAATTTCGTGGTTCGCGGCTTGTTCTTTATTGGTTTATTCTCACTGTTTTATTCACTATATTATCCACTCGAAATCGGGAGGTGGTTTTTGTTTTTCGTCAGCCTGATTTTTTCCTGGCTGCTGAACTTTTTTTGGCGCATGCTGGTTAACCTGGGTGCTTTCTGGTCACCGGATATCCAGGGATTTGCACGGTTGGCGTTTGGATTTTCCCAGTTGTTTTCCGGGTTTGTGCTTCCCCTGCGTTTGCTGCCAGATTGGTTTTCGCGCCTGAGCAACTGGACACCATTTCCCGGAATGATGAATCATCCCATGGAAGTCTACTTGGGAATCTACTCCCCTTCGCAGCTTCTGGGTGCATTTGGACATCAGCTTATCTGGTTGTTCATCCTCGTCTTTTTATGCCTGGCTTTATTCAGGCTTGGTATTCGCCGGTTGGTGATCCAGGGAGGATGATTGTGATTTATTCGATAAAAATTCTCTGGCTGCTGTTAAAAACCCAAATCCGGTCTCAAACGCAATACCGACTTTCATTTCTGGCTGATGTTTTCACAACGGCGATATTTTCGAGTATCTATTTCCTTGCGTTTGCGTTGATTCTGCAACGATTTGAAACGGTTGCCGGTTGGACTTTGGGGGAGATCGCGTTTTTGGTGGGAATGACGGAAACCAGTTTCGCGTTCATGGATTTACTGTTCAGTGGATTTGATCCGGATTCATTTTCACCCATGGTACGCATGGGCAGCTTGGATCAGTTCATGGTTCGCCCGGTCAGCCTGACGATCCAGGTGTTGGGCTCCAGGCTGATACTCAGGCGCATGGGAAGGGTGTTGGAAGGATTGGCTGTGCTTGCTTTTGGAATTGTTACCACTCAACCGGATTGGACCTGGTTGAAAACCTTTTATCTACCTGTTGTGCTGGTTTGCCAGGTTATTTGCATGGGTTCCATCTTCATGATGGGTTCGACTATAACGTTTTGGACAGTGGAACGGATTGAGGCAGTGAATATCCTTACATATGGGGGGAACGAGTTGATGAGTTACCCGATGAATATTTATCCCCGATGGTTATTGTTCATATTTACTTATTTTGTTCCGTTTATTTTTGTAAATTTTTATCCAACACTCTATTTTCTTGATAAGCCTGACCCATTAAATTTTCCAGTATTTGCTCCATTTCTAACCCCGTTGGTGGCAATTGGAATGGCACTGGCAGCATACTGGTTTTGGGGGTACGGATTACGACATTATCAAAGCACAGGGACCTAATCAGATATGGATACAATTGTTCAGGTCAGGCATTTAACCAAGGAATTCCGGGTATTGCACCGTAGATCGGGAAAGTGGGGGGCATGGAACGATTTTTTCCATCCCCAATACCGAACGATCCGGGCTGTGGATGGCATTTCATTTGATATTCAACCTGGGGAATTAATTGGATATATCGGTCCGAATGGCGCTGGAAAATCAACAACAATCAAAATGTTGACCGGATTGTTGGTGCCTACTGGCGGGGAAATCCTTGTTAAGGGGATGATCCCATGGAAGGATCGCAGGAAATACGTAGCAAATATTGGGGTTGTGTTTGGACAAAGGAGAACGCTCTGGTGGGATTTACCTGTCATTGATTCGCTGGAAGTGTTGAAAGCCATTTACCGCATCCCAGATCCATTGTTCAAGCATAACCTGGGAATGTTTCGAAAGATCCTCGACTTGGATTCCTTCCTGGAATCTCCAGTTCGGTCGCTTTCTCTGGGGCAACGGATGCGAGCAGAGCTTTGTGCTGCATTTCTCCATAATCCCGCCTTGCTTTTTCTGGATGAACCAACGATTGGATTGGATGTTGTAGCAAAAGAACGAATCCGAGAGTTTATCCGTCACCTTCACCGTGAGGGGACAACGATCTTGTTAACGACACATGACCTGACAGATGTGGAAAGGTTATGTGAGAGGGTCATGGTATTGGATTGGGGAAAAATTCTATATGATGGAAATTTACAGGAATTGACCTCCCGGTTTGAAGGAGTGAACGAAATGCGGGTTTCGTTTGCTGAAAATGGTGAGGATGGTTTACTGGAAGGACTGGAACCTCCTGTCCGGGAAGGACGGTATTATGTTTACCGGATTGATCCAAGGAAAGTGTCCATACCGGACCTTGTGAGCAGCCTATACCGGACACATCCAGTTGTGGATCTGGAAATTCGTAAACCCAAGCTGGAGGATACGATTCGGAAAATTTATGAAAACAAATCCCTCAACACTCCCGATTAATTGCTCCACCTTACAAATGTGTTGAGTCCACTGCAATCAATTCTGTGTACAATTTGCATAGAGATTGGTTGAATGTTCCGTATTTCCGAGAAACAGCAAAGCATTGTCCTGGACGGTATCCTGGTGGCTGCCGTTCTTTACCTTTTAATGTTGATGCTGGAATTGTTGATCCAGCCAATCCTCGTTATGTCGGGGCGACCAGGGTTATTAATCTACAGCCTGGTAATTCTGGTCATCTCCATCCTTTTTCTGGATCGGTCCTTCCATGTGGGTTGGGGGATCGACCAGGCGCGGACCGGATTAATCGGCGGGGTGTTGGGTTGGGTTTTTATCTCATCCATTGATGTACTGATCGGATTGTTCACCACAACTGCCCAATCCTTCTTCTGGCTTTTGTTTTTTTCTTTATTCGTTGCAGTTTTATGGAAACGAGTCTTCCCACTGGGAGTCAGGTTTTATTTACTCGCCGTTCTTCTAAACTGGCTAGGGCACTTCCTGGTTGCTGGGGCAGATATGATGGACTGGATTGGGCGGGTGGGAGAGTTGCCAATGGATTTGGTTGGCTGGGCGGCGATTGCCGGAGCGGCAGTCAGCATGGCTTACATTTTCCTGGGGGAGAAAAGCAGGGTCCAGCGCGCAGGTGGTGCTTTGAGTCTGTGCATATTTTTAATGATTGCATTGAAAATTTACCTGCAGGTTTCACTGTAACTCAGCGGAAACCTTGTTATATCACGTAAACTGGTTTCCCTTGTCGTTTTCAGACAGGTGCTGGTATAATCTACGCCGCGCCACCGTAGCTCAGCTGGCAGAGCAGACGTTTCGTAAACGCCAGGTCATGGGTTCGAATCCCATCGGTGGCTCTTTTATCAAGAACAGGCTGTCATGCGGATAGCCTGTCTTTTTTATCTCCTGAAACATCCCTTATGCTATAATCGTGCCATGCAAAGTAACAAGTCGCCCATTGTGATTGGTATTGCAGGTGGTTCGGGGTCGGGTAAAACCACGGTTGCCAATGTTGTATTAAACAGGGTTGGTGCTCACCGCATTGTCTATCTTCCTCATGACGCGTATTATCGGGAATTAACAGGCTTGCCGCCAAATCAGCGAGCAGATGTCAACTTTGATCATCCGGATTCACTGGAAACTGAATTACTGGTTCAGCATATTGAAGCCTTGAGGAACTGGCAGCCCATTGAATTGCCGGTTTATGACTTTACCACTCACAGTCGAACGCAGGCAACCATTCACATTGAACCACAGCGAATCATCATCGTTGAGGGAATCCTGATTTATGCCCTGCCGGAATTACGGAAATTGTTTGACGTTAAAATCTTTGTGGACACAGATGCGGATATCCGCTTCATTCGCCGGTTGGAACGGGATATCACTGAACGCGGCAGGTCCACACAATCGGTGATTCACCAATATTTGACAACAGTCCGCCCGATGCACCTGGAGTTTGTGGAACCATCCAAGCGGTATGCGGACATAATCATTCCGGAGGGGGGATTGAACACTGTTGCGCTGGATATGGTAATTGCTCGAATTGAAGCACTGCTGGGAGATGATGCCAACGAAGGGACAATGGTTCGTTGACCTACTCCAATCTTTATCAGAAGATTGGTGAGAAGGGGCGGGTTATTAAAGCCTGGCTGCAGAAACCACGCGTTCTCAACATTCTCCGCATCCTGGCACTGGTGCTTGTAATTGGGCTTTCTGTATTTATCCTTTTCAATGCAGACAAAATCGAATCGTTAAAGATATTGGGATATCCAGGGATTTTCCTGATGGCATTGGTGCTGAATGCCTCCCTGTTTCTTCCGATGCCCATGGTAATTATTACATCCCTGATGGGAACTGTTTTTCACCCGGCGGGTGTGGCGTTGGCGGCAGGTCTGGGTTCCACTGTAGGGGAGCTGTCCGGCTACCTGGCGGGTTTCAGCGGTCAGGCAGTTGTGGAGCGCATGGATATTTACGAGAAGGTATCGGGTTGGATAAAGAAATATGGTGATTTTGCTATTTTTTCGCTGTTCGACGCAGCTGGAATTATTGCAGGGATGATGAAATTACCATTGGCAAGGTTCCTGATATGGTGCGCCGCTGGAAAAATCCTGAAAATGTTGGCGTTTGCATACCTGGGGGATACGCTGGTTCGCTGGTTCCCCATTTTCTAAACACACAAGTGACAGGAATGTCCTGTTCAATGGTTTATTTTGCCGGTTGCCGGGTCTTTCTTTTTGCGACCATTAATTTCCGGGCTTCCTGTTGAATTGATTTCCAGGCTCGTTCCACGGCATCCACTTCATCAGTTGATTCGGGGTACATTCCGTAACGGATTTTCGTATATGCCCGGGTAATTTCCATCA
>JAGVUS010000338.1 GCA_019136175.1 Chloroflexota bacterium
CCAACTCTTGGGGGCAGGTCATGTGAAGGAATTGCTGTTGAAGATCGAAAACATTTATTAATCGCAGAATCTCCCGCACAATTTGCTCAGGATGTTGTGTACTTGCTGGATCATCCGGATGAAGCAAATGGACTGGGGCAGACTGGTCAACAATTAATTCGCGATCAATATGATTACCGAAAAGCACTTGACCCGCTGGATCGTATTTATTCTGGCTTGTGCAACCCGCCTGAAAGGATCCAGCGATGACTGCCAGCAAGTCCCACCGATCCACCAATCCGGAACGTTTAATCCGGTGGATGATTTTTTTATTATTGCTGATTTGTTATACATATTTCCTTCCGCGTTGGGCGGATTGGAGTCAGAACGCCCGCCTGGACCTGACATTGGCATTTGTGGATGAAAAAACGCTATCCATCGACAATTATTACCAAAACACCGGCGATTTCGCTTACTTTGAAGGGCATTACTACCTCGATAAAGCACCCGGTCCATCATTCCTGGCAGTACCGGTATATGCCGCCATTCGTCCCATCTTACATTTGCCCCCCGTTGAAACCCTGTTAATTCGCTTAAGCAATAGCAGCGCATTTAACCAAACTCTGTCCGAAGATGGAACCGGGCTGCTGGTTGAGAAAATATACTTCATGATCGTTCTCTATGTTGTGTCCATTTTCATTGGGGCAATCCCATCAGCCATTTTGGGAGTATGCTTATATAATCAGTTGTCCATGTTCCATCTCTCGCGGGGATGGAAGCTTCTCCTAGTGGGACTGTATGGGATCGCCACCCCGGCATTCCCATATTCAGGAGCGTTCTTCAGCCACCAGCTGACAGCTTTCCTGCTCTTCGGTTCCTTCCAGTTGATTTACTTGATGACAAGGAACAAACCCCAACCTGGTGGAATTTTTCTGGCAGGCGTTATGTTGGGTTGGTCCATTATTTCCGAATATCCAACTGCACTGATTGCCGGGGGCATCGGCATCTATTTTCTAAGCATCAAAGAATTTCGCCGTCATACTCCCTGGTTGATCCTGGGCGGTTTAATTCCTGGTATTCTTCTCGCAATCTATGACTGGAGCATTTTCCACACAATTCTTCCAGTCGGATACCAATATTCATTAAATTACCAGGAGCAACATTCGGTTGGCATCATCAGCATCGGCATCCCACGCCTGGAAGCCCTGTGGGGAATTACCTTCAGCAGCTACCGCGGTTTGTTTTTCCTTTCCCCCTTCCTGTTGCTCGGGATTCCGGGATTCTGGTACTGGTGGAAGTCTGGCAAGCATCGTCCGGTTTGGTGGCTGAGCATCTGGGCTGTACTTTCCTTCATCCTGTTTAATAGTTCCTCCATTATGTGGCAGGGCGGTTATTCCATAGGTCCAAGGTATCTGATTCCCATGCTGCCATTTCTCATGCTCGGTTTGGCCGCGTTCATCTATCGCTGTGGAGATAAACGTTGGCTCCGGTTTCTCGTGGGCATCCTGGGAGTATGGTCTTTTCTGGCAATTTGGGCGGAAACCATAGGAGGTCAATCCTTTCCCGATTGGCGGAGAAACCCTTTGTTTACTTACTCCATTCCCAACCTTCTCCAGGGAGATATTGCCCGGAACCTGGGAATGATCCTCAACCTGGATGGCTGGGCAAGCCTGATCCTGCTGATAGTCATCCTGGCGGGGTTGAGCGGCATACTGTTCTGGTATTTCAAGAAATACCCGGACTCCATTAAAGAGGAAACAGGATGAAGAAAGATACCTGGATTGCCCTCATCTTCTCCTTCCTGGCATTGCTCCTCAGAATCCCATTTATGTCCAGGTTCCTGTACCACTGGGATTCTGTCAATTATGCACTCAGCCTGGAAAGGTATGATGTTCGTCTTCACCAACCCCATCCCCCCGGCTATTTCCTCTACTCGATGATGGGTAAATTACTCGACCTGGTTGTTTCAGATGCCAATACTTCCCTGGTCATCATCAGCGTAGTATTTGGATCGTTCGGTATTGGTGCAATATATTTGCTGGGGGCAAAAGTCTTTGACCAGAGAACCGGTATTTTTACCGCTCTCCTTGGCATATCCAGCCCTCTGCATTGGTTTGAGAGCGAAATTGCCCTGAATTATTCCCTGGATTTCTTCCTGGTTTCCATTACTGCCCTGCTGTGTATCGCCCAATGGCGGGGGCAACACACACTTTGGTTCTGGTCAGCATTATTACTTGGAATAACCACCGGTGTCCGGCAAGTGGACATTTTATTTCTCGGTCCTTTATGGTTGCTGGCTATTATTCCCTTGAACTGGAAGCAGAGAATTTCCAGCATCCTGGTATTACTGGTCACCATGTTGGCGTGGCTGATACCAATGGCTTTCCTTTCAGGAGGAATTGCCGGTTATCTCGAGGCATTGACGGCGAGTAGCAGCGGTATTTCCTCGGAATCCTCTTTCTTTGACATCAAACAACTCACCGTCAATTTAGGCAGGTTCACGATATACCTGGCATATGGATTGGGCGCGGCTTTGCTTTCACTTGTGTTGGGTGTGTGGGCTATGATCCGGTCCTGGAAAACGGTCCTCAAGGATACCCGCTTCTTACCTTTCATCCTTTGGATTATTCCATCCACCTTGTTCTTCGTAATCATCCATATCCGCCAATCCGGTCATATCATGCTGTTGTTGCCAGCTTTATTTGTGCTGGCTGGATGGTCAATATCTGTTTGGATGAAGTCTGCACATCGCCAGATGACCGGATGGGTGATTGCAGGCATATTTGTTGTGATCAATGCCTTCTTTTTCCTGGCAGCCCCCCCATCCCTGTTCGGCTCCAATCAAGTTCCTCTACAAACGCCATCCCGGGCAAGCATTGGGCAACGAGATCGATTCCTTGAAACGCGGATCGCTGCCATCCGGGAGACATTTAATCCGGATTCCACAACCATTCTTGCTGGAGGATTGAATTTCCGTCACCCGGATTACTACCTGGAAGATTATCAAATGACGAATTTATCCTACCGGCTGTCCGATCAACCAATTGTGTTGGAGAACCGTGTAGATACGCTTGTTTTTTTTGATGACCAGGCATTTCCCGATTTCTCCGATCCCCGTTTGCAAACCATCAACTTGCTGGATGGTTCACAACTGCGGTATTTGCGTTGGTCGCCAGGAACCCGGATTGAAATCAGCCAATCGACTATTGT
>JAGVUS010000325.1 GCA_019136175.1 Chloroflexota bacterium
TATGGAAAAGCACAGGAATCCCTGACCAAGCACCGGTTGCTCCATCAAATCACTGCTGCCGCCACTGCTTCCCAGTCGCTCGATGAAGCGTTGACCGCCGTAGTGTCCGGGCTACGGACGGCTCTCACCGGTGACCGGGTGGCGGTGTACTTCACTTCCGGTCAAACCCTGTTACTCCGTGCATCAGCAGGTTATGAATCCACCACGCCTGACCAGGAAACCATTCCCTTTGGGGAAGGATGGGTTGGCAAAGTTGCTCACACTCGCGCCCCAATATTGGAAAACCTGGAACAGGATCGGCATTCCAGGTCGGATGAGGAGGGTATTCACTCCCGGATTGCAGTTCCCATCCAATACACCGACGAATTCTACGGTGTTCTGTGCCTGGAAAGCCCGCGTTTCTCTGCTTATGACGAAAATGACAGGGAATTGATTGCAACACTCGGCAATAATCTGGGCGTCGTAATTGAAAATGTGCAACTGGTCAATCGAATCCGGTTGCAGGTGGAACGACAGCGCCGCCTGTTTGAAATCACAAATCGCATCCGCCGGTCTACCGACCTCGAAACCATCCTCGAAACATCCGTCAAAGAAATTGGACAGGCATTACATGCCACCAGGGCAAGAATCCAAATTTCACCCGCCAAACCGGAAACACCCTCGGAAGATGCCATCCCGGCTTCTCCAGGCGAAAATGGGAAGGAGGTCGTTGAATGAACCTGTTTCGGCTGATATCTCCCAAAACAACCCCCGCTGCTGTTGCAGACAAGGGTGAACTGCACGTCTGGCGGGAACGCCTGATGCAAACCTTCCTGTTGGGTGCCTCCAGCCTGCTGATGATTGGCTTTCTGATCATCGGGATTGTGAGTGTGATGAACAGGCAGTGGGGGCTTTTATTGGGCATTACCGTGATTCTGGCAGTCTTTCTATGGATTACGATTTCCAGAAAACTCCCATTTGGATTACGGGCTGGATTCCTGGTGGGGGCATTGTTCCTTGCAGGAACAATCATCCTGCTTCGAAATGGATTGTCTGGAATTGCCTTTGCAATCTTGTTGGGTTTTCTCCTCGCCACAACAAATCTTCTTGGAGGGAAATCCGGTTTCCAGGCATTGGGAATAACAGCCGTTGCCACCATCTTTTTTGCTGTATTGTTCCTGACTGGAAGCCGCCCCATCCCTGAAAATGCCTCACCAGATACAGCAAGGTTGGTTGGTTGGCTTTCAAGTGGCATTCCATTCATTTTGATGGGCGCCATGGTGGTTACCGGGTCCTCCATTTTATTGAAAGGTATGGAGGATTCCATTAAGAGCCAGCAAAAATTAGCCAGGGACCTGGATCGGGAGCGCGCGACTCTGGCTGCCAGAGTGGAAGAACGAACCAGTGAATTGGAAACTGCATTGAACCGTCTGCAGGGAGCCGCTGATATTTCCCGCTCCATTGTGACTGTAACGGAGTTCAACACACTCCTGCAGCAGGTTGTGGATTTAATTCTGGACCGTTTCCGTTTGTATTATGTGGGCATTTTCATGATGGATGATGCCAACGAATATGCCGTCCTTCAGGCGGGAACAGGCGAAGCAGGACAAAAAATGCTTGCCCAAAATCACCGCCTGCTTCGTGGTGGTTCATCCATGATCGGTTGGGCAGTTGCCCGTAATGAACCCCGCATCACCCAGGAAACCATGTTCGAGAAAATCCGCTTCAAGAATCCACTGCTTCCTCTCACCCGCTCCGAGATGGCAATCCCAATCTCCAGCCGTGATGTTGTCTTCGGAGCCATGACCATCCAGGCGGATGAAATCAATGCATTTTCCCAGGAGGATATCAGCCTGCTGCAAAGCATTGCAGACAGCCTAGCGATTGCCATTGAGAATGCAAAACTTTACGAAGATAACCAGAATTACCTGGAAGAAATTCGTGGTTTAAACCGAGCCTACCTGGAGCAAGCCTGGTCGAAAACTCTGGAAATTCATCAAGACCTTTCCGCCGAGTATGAGATGGAACTCAACCTCCCGGGTGCAGATATCCACAATGTGGAAGTCCCGATTATCCTTCGTGACCAGGTATTGGGTACCATTCAATTGGAATTTACTGGCAAACAACCCGATCCGGATGAATTGCAACTGGTGGATTCCATTGCCATTCAAACGGCACTTGCACTGGATAATGCCCGTTTGCTGGAAGAAACCCAGAACCAGGCACTCCAGGAGCAGAAAGTGAATGACATCTCCACATCCATTTCCCGTGCCTCAACAATTGATGAGATTCTTCGGATAGCAGCATTGGAAATTGGCAACCTCCCCACCATTGCAGAAGTCTCCATCCACCTGGTTCCCCCAGAACTTACCCCTTCATATGCTGATGATCCTCAAGATCACCATAACGGGCATCATTAGGAGAACGAATCATGGGTCGCTCCAAGTCCAAAACCACTAACCAAGCCAAGCCAGGTGCAATGATTTCACCTGAGTTGCATAATTTACAGACAAATTACCTCCAAAAAATCCTGGTCGCAGCAGTGGCAGTCAGCACATTGGTATATCTGTTGGTTGCCTATAACTCAATTGTCAAAAATCTGTGGATCCTGCTGGGAATTTATTCCCTGGCATACATATGGTTATTGGTTGCTGCATTCAACCGCAAATTAACTTACACATTTAGAGCACTGTCTCTTCTTGCAGTGATTTATATCATTGGCATGGTCAGCATGTCGGGAACTAACCAACCCGGCATGGGTTTGCTCTACCTGTCCACCATTGCAGGATTATCAGGAATCTTTTTTAGGGGCAGCACAAGTTGGGTGATCTTTGGATTTAGCCTGGTCTCCTTCCTCGGCGTAGGTGTCGGCTTATATCTCGGAATTTTGCCTCTTGAATTCTTGAACTGGACATCTGAAAGCAATTTTCTGACAACGTGGGGAGTGTATATCGGCGTATTTACCATGCTGACTTCTGTCCTGGTCACCTCCATTGGCAGCATCACCAAAGGTTTGAACACCAGCTTGCTTTCCCAAAAGAAGCTAACAGATGATCTCGAACAGGAAAGAACTGCCTTGGAACAAAGAGTGGAAGAACGCACCAATCAACTGCAACGCCGCGCCGCCCAGTTATTGACAGCTGGAGAAATTGCCCGTGAAATTTCTTCCGAAACCGAACTTGGCGCATTGTTAAATAATTCCATTTATCTCATCCAAAAACAATTCGGGTTTTATCATGCATCCATTTTCCTGGTGGATGCACAGCGGGAATATGCCGTGCTGCAGGCATCCACTGGGGAAGCCGGACGGCAAATGCTGGAACGAAATCACCGCTTGAAGGTAGGTGAACAGGGTTTGGTGGGATATGCAACCTCAACGGGTCTCTCCCGCGTTGCTTCTGATGTTGGTGAAGATGCTGTCCACTTTCAGAATCCCTTGTTGCCGTACACTCGGTCTGAAGCCGCCCTCCCCTTGCGGGTTGGTGAACAAATCATCGGTGCCTTGGATGTACAGTCCATGGTTTCCGACGCCTTTACTGATGAAGATATGAACGTGCTGCAAACCATTGCAGACCAGCTGGCAGTTGCAATTGAGAAAACACGCCTCCTTGAAGAATTCAAGAATACTGTCAAAAGACTTGATGAATCCTCCCAACAGGCAACCCGCCGTGACTGGCAATTTCATCTCCGAAACGCCAGGCGCCAGTATGCTTATCGATATCGCAATACACTTATTGAACCCGCCATTGGCAGAAGTGAAATTGCTGATAAAGCACTGCATGAGGGTCAGCCCGTCATCCAGGTGAATGCCGGGGAAACTGCAGACACCTCGTTGGTTGCTGTTCCCATTCAACTGCGCGGCCAGACACTTGGCGTCATTGACCTTCGGATCAATTCGCCGACGGTTCCCAAGGAAGTATTGGAACTGATCCAGGCTACGACAGAACGCCTGGCAGTGACACTGGATAATGTCCGATTGCTGGAACAATTGCAGATGCGGTTTGCCCGGGAACATCTTGTAGGGAATATCACCAGCCAGATTCGTTCCACAAGTGAAGTGGATGGTATTTTACAAACTGCTGCACGAGAACTGGGTGTTGCGCTTGGAACATCGGAAGTCATTGTCCAACTCGTAAGCCCGCGTGAAGAACGGGACGAGCATCAGGAGGTCTCATGACATCAACCACAATGCCTGAACCACAAATCATATCTCCTGCTGATTCCAAGGCGAGATTGGCGCACCGTGTATTGATACTGTTCATGGTTACGGCAGCAGTAACAGCCATCCTGTTTTTTGTAACAGCCGTTATCAATCCAAGCTACCAGGCATTTATCGTAGCTGGTGCATTCTTGATACTATTCCTGCTTTCGTTATCCTTGCTGACACAAATCATTGCGATTGGGGAAAACCAGACAATCTTCCTGCCATTTACAGTCCTTGGGTTTGGATTACTTGCCCTCTCCTTCCTGGTGGCTGATACTGGCTTGCCCGCTGCAGTCATTATGATCGTCACGGGGGTATTAATATCAGGAACATTCCTGGTTGGTCGAAGGAGCGATTTGGGAGTTATTGCAGGCATTGGCTTTGCTTCAACCTCTTC
Source organism: Chloroflexota bacterium (assembly GCA_019136175.1). GTDB lineage: Bacteria > Chloroflexota > Anaerolineae > Anaerolineales > Anaerolineaceae > CALMHE01. The sequence continues at coordinate 4,581 of JAGVUS010000325.1, forward strand.
CGCAGTCAATGTCCTCTTCCCCCTTGCCCAACTTCCGCTGACAGCCCTTCCATCGTTTGCACCTGACATGCTCCTCGGCATTGGGATTGTGTTCATCATTGCCCTGCTGACAATCCTTGTCCCTGTCATTTCCAATACAATCAGCTTAAAGCTCATCATTGTATCTTTGTTGATCACATTGATCCCACTGGTTGCCCTTTCCATCATCCAGTTTAATTTTTTGCAGAATGCACTCCAAAACCAGACCAACCAAACCCTTTCAATGGCTGCGGAGCAGGCAGCGACCCGGCTGGACGAATTTTTCTCTTCCAACATTGCCAACATTGAAGAGGATTCCAAGTTAACAAGCTTTCTTGCCTATCTCCAACTGGATCCAGTAAAACGAGCAGGAAGCCCGGAGGAACAGGAACTGGCTCTGTTGGTTGAATCACTCAAGATCAAAGGTGGTACCTTTCTTTCCTCCATTGGATTGTTGGATTTACAGGGGAAGGTGATTTTTGATAGCAACTGGTATGAAATTGGAAATAACGAAGCCGACGGGACTTATTTTCAACGCCCTCTCCTTACCGGACAAATCCATGCCTCTCCGGTTCTGTTTTCCAAGCCAGGGGAAAAACCATACCTTTACTTCACAGCTCCCATAAGAGACAACAGCCAAAAAATCATCGGACTGTTAAGAGTCCGGTATGATGCTTATGTATTACAGAGTCTGTTGGCGGAATCAGGCAGTCAATTGGGTTCCCGCTCTTATGCCATGTTGGTGGATGAAAACCACATTCGGCTGGCAGACACAATAACACCCTCCCAGATCTATAAATCTCTTGCTCCCCTGGAACCCGGCATTCAAGACGAGTTAATGAAATCCAACCGGCTTCCGCAAAGACTGTATTCCCAAAATTCCACCAATTTAACCGATCTTGTTGCTGGCTTAAAAAACCAACAACAGCAACCATTTTTCTCAGCCATTGCCATCCCAAGAGATAATGCCCATCCCATGTCTGTTGCTGCATCCCGCCTGACAACACAATCCTGGCAGGTGGTATTCATGCGGGAACAGGCTTTCGTCACCCGCCTGCTGCAAAACCAGAGTCAAACAAATATTCTGATTGCTTCCCTTCTGGCTGGACTGATCGGCATCATTGCAACAATCCTGGCAAGATTCATCAGCAACCCAATTGTCCGCTTGCAATCAACCGCTGAGAAAATATCCAGCGGTGATCTGGAAGCGCAGGCACCCATTCAAACCAGCGATGAAATTGGTGCATTGGGCCGGGCATTTAATACCATGACCCAACAGCTGAAAACTTTCATTAACGAACTGGAGGACCGTGTCCAGGATCGTACCCGGGAACTGGCAAAACAAAACGAAGCCCTGGTTTTTCGTTCCCAACAACTGCAGACTGTGGCAGATGTAGCCCGTCAGATTGTTTCAGCTCAGGAACTTGATGAACTGCTGCCACAAATTACCCGGCTGGTCAGTGAACGGTTTAACTTCTATCATGTGGGTATTTTCCTTCTGGACGAAAACCGGGAATATGCCATCTTGCGGGCTGCAAATAGTGAAGGCGGACAACGTATGCTTGCCCGCAAACATCAATTGAAAGTTGGCGCAGTCGGTATTGTGGGGTATGCAACCGGTGCAGGACAACCCCGTATTGCCACAGATGTGGGTGAGGATGCCGTCTATTTCTCCAATCCGGATTTGCCGGAGACTAGATCAGAAATGGCACTGCCGCTGAAAGTCGGTGATCTGGTAATTGGCGCATTGGATGTACAGTCAACAGTATCCAATGCCTTTACCCAGGAGGATATTGCTCTCTTTACAACCCTTGCAGACCAAATTGCAGTTGCCATCCGGAACAACGAACTCTACAGCCAGACTGTTCAGGCGTTGAAAGAAGCCCAACGGGTCCATCAGCGATACCTGGAACAGGAATGGGAAAAGGAAATTTCTGAAAGCAACTATCGCACGTACGTCTACACTCCTGGCGGTCTTGTTGCCCAGGATACAATTTACACTCCGGAAATCCAGCGCTCACTGGAAACAGGCGAGAGGGTGTTGATTTCCATGCCAGAAGGTGTTTCAGACCGGGCTCCTGTGATGGCAATCCCCATTAACTTAAGGGGTCAGAATATTGGAATTATCCAGGTACAGGAGAAACCCGGTGCATCACGGGAATGGACGGAGGATGAAATATCCATTGTTCAATCCGTGTCTGACCAGGTCTCCCAGGCATTGGAAAATGCCCGGCTGTTCGAACAAACCACACGCCGTGCCAACCGGGAAAGAAAAGTCTTGGAGATTACCAGCCACATCCGTTCAACAAACGATCCACAGGCAATGCTGCAAATCGCCCTGGAAGAACTTCAACAGGCATTGCATACAACCCGGGCGCAAATTCTCATCCAGGTGCCCAGCTCAACAGATGACACCCATAACAACGGTCACCATTCCTCGGGGCTGACAGAGTAGTATCAGTGGTCTTCCAACAGGAGAGAACCCAATGGCGTACATAATTACAATCGCAAATGAAAAAGGTGGCGTTTCCAAAACAACCTCAACCATTTCACTGGGAGCTGCGCTGGTTGAATCTGGCAGTAAAGTCCTCCTTGTTGACCTGGACTCCCAGGCGAATCTTACGCTTGCCCTGGGAACAGAACCCGAAAAAGTCCAGCGCTCGGTAGTAAATGTGTTGATGGAAAGCACACCCATGAGTTCCATTATCCAGGAAACCGGGATCCCAAATCTTTTCATAGCACCCTCCAACCACGAAATGGGAGTTGCTGAACGCTTCCTCCCCACGCGTTCCGGGTACGAACAGCTATTACGAAAAGCCCTGTATTCTCTTCCCGAGTCCTTTGATTTTATTATTATCGACTGCCCTCCATTCATGGGAGCGGTCACCATCAATGCATTGACAGCAGCAGATTTACTGGTCATCCCCACCCAAGCAGAGTATTTTTCAATCTACGCCATCCGCAATATGATGGGATTGATCCGGCGGGTTCGTTCCCAGTCCAATCCTACATTAACTTACCGCATCCTGTTAACCATGTTTGACCGCCGCAACCGGATTCACCGCACACTGGCGGAACAATTGCATTCAACATTTGCCAACGGGCTACTAACCTCCAGGGTCGAAATCGACACAAAATTACGTGAAAGTTCGATCACCGGATTACCGATCATTTATCAATTCCCCAAAAGTCGCGCCGCCATCCAATACCGGGCTTTAGCTCAGGAGATCATGGAATATGCCAAAGAAGAAATTCCTCAACCGGCTTGAAAACCTTTTCTCGCAATTGGAAGATCGGGTTCAACCCGTTGCCCAGGCGGAAGATCAAGAATCGCTACCCGTTTGGACCTGGGAATGTGACCCGGATGGAACCTATACGTGGTGCAGCCCGGAGCTGACATCCGGTTTGGGGTATCAGCCTTCGGTCTTCATTGGACAAAATGTGATTGCGCATAAGGTTGATCAATCCTCCCAACCTGCCATCCGTTCCGCCATGGAAAACGGCATTTTCCCCATTGATATCCATGTATATTTTCATTCTGCTGAAGGGATTCTTGTTCCCGTAAGGCTGACAATCTATCAACGTCCCGCCCATAATGGTGATCGTCCAGGTTATCGTGGCTATGCGCAGATCCTGTCGCTTGATTCTGACATTACTCCTGAACATGTTCACCATTCGATTGCCACCAAGCCATTAACAGGTCCATTATCCCCCTCCCGAATCCAGGTGGAATCACCGATCGCATCCGGACCGATCACAGGTCTGGCATTGGATGGTTCTTCCGTTCTTCCTGCAACCAACCTTTGGACGGATACTGCTCACAAAAGCCTGCAGAAACAAAAACCCATCCATGAACCAGCCACAAATAAATCTCCGGCAGTTCTTGCACACCCATTCCAGTTGAAGGATCAAACAACCGCCATTCTTGAATTGGTGGCAGACGATCCCAACCGGACCTGGACGGAAGATGAAAAACTCCTGGTACAGGAAGTGACCCGGCAGCTCAGCCTTGCCCTGGAAAATGCCCAACTGTATGCAGCTGTCCAACAGGAACTGGGGGAAAGAATCCGCGCAGAGGCTGAAATTACTCGCCGCAACCAGGACCTTGCTCTGCTGAACCAGATTGGTCAAAGATTAAGCAAACTGGCTTCACCTGAAGAAATCTTTACTTCAGCCTTTTCCAATATCTCCTCAATGATCGACGACCGGAATTTGACCGCTATCATCATGGACCCGGATACCGGCATGCTCTCATATCCATATGTGATTGAAAATGGCAAATTGGTCCACGTTCCCGGCAGGGAACCCTCAAACCAGTTCCCGGAATGGATCATGAAAAATCGCATCCCGATCCTAATGAACCGGGATGTAAGCGGGCATCTTCGGACATCGGGCGTGGACGAATTGGATCCAATGCCCAAATCAATCCTGGCAATTCCCATTCTTGCAGGAGACCGCCCCTCGGGCGCAATTATCTTCAATAACTACGACAAAGAGGATGGATATACCCAGGTTCAATTGGAATTACTTTCCACCATTGCTACTCAACTGGCAACCGCCCTGGAAAATGCCCGTCTCTTTGAAAACGTCAACCGGGCGCTCCAAACCATCGAAACTCGTGAACGGTACCAGGCTGGTGCCGCAAAAGCAGTATCCCAGCTAACTGAGTTTGGTACCCGGTCTCTTGTGGACGTTCTTGATACCCTTGGACAATCTTCCGGTTCCAGCCATGTTGTGTTCTGCCAGATTTCCGCATCCTCGTCCGATGTTTGGACGGTGGCGAATGAATGGCAGGCAAACCGGGAGACAGAAAGCAAGGGATCGCTGCTGGATGCGACCATCCCCATCTTTCCCCGTTGGGTTGCCGACTTGCGCGAAAAAGGCTGGGTTACCGTCCAGTTGGACACCTGTCCCAAAAACGAGCTGGAATTCCTGGATCGATCCGGAATCAAATCAGCCCTCCTTCTTTCCGTGCCCGGAAAAACCTACACCCCCTCCATTTTGGGATTTTTTGATTACGATACCAATCGGTCCTGGCAGCCGGATGAAATCAGCGTCCTTCGCGTAGCTGCAGATGCAATTTCCAATACGTATGTCCGCGAAGACCTGCTCCAACAGATCCAGATTTCCCTGAGTGAAACAGAAAACCTGTACAATGCCAGCCACCGTCTTGCATTGGCAAATGATTATCAGGAAATGGTGTCTGCCATTACACTTGGTTTTCGCAATGCGAGCCTGAATCGAGGAATCCTGATCCTCTTTGAATATGATGCCTTTGGCGGGCTGCAAAAATTCAATGTAGCAGGCAGCTGGCATTCGGGCACGGGAAAGCCTGCGCCAATCATGGGAACCGAATTGGCTGTTCAGCCATATGCCAACCTGGTGCTTGTTCAATCCCCCGTATTTTTGGACGATATCCAGAATGCGACTTTATCAGCGGAGACAAAGGGTGTTCTCGCAGAACGGAACGTCCAATCGCTCGCCATTCTGCCCCTCTGGGCAAGTAAACGCCAGCTGGGCGTATTACTCCTGGAGACCGAACAAAAACGCGCCTTCACCCCCCAGGAAATTCGCTCCTATCCACCCCTGGTTGACCAGATGGCAACCACAGTCGAGAACCAGATCCTGTTCCAACAAACCCAGGAAGCACTGGCAGATACAGAATTGCTCTACAAGATGAGCAATAATATTGCCCAGGCAAGCACAGCACAGGATTTAATTTCACTGGTAGCTCAAAACGTCCTCCCCAAGAATGCAGACCGAACTTCGCTTCTGCTCGTTCACAACAACAGCGAAGGCGACCCTGTGGAATTTGAGGTGATTGGTTTTTATGACGTTACCGGTGAATACCAGCGCGCAGGAATGCGAAGCCCGATCACATCCTTCCCATTGATTCGCCTTCTGGGAAATGATACCCTTGTAATCAACAATGTGATGGAATCAGACCTGGACGCGGCATCCAGAAAAACGCTTCAGCAATTGAATATCGTCTCAGGTTGTATTTCACCCCTCCGAATTGCCGGTCGCCTGATCGGCTTGTTGATTGCCTCTGCAAGACGCCCGGCTGAATATGAAAACGAGGAAATCCGGCTACTCCAAATCAGTGGAAATACCCTTGCTGTAGCAATCGAACGCCAACGTCTTCTCCAGGAAGCCCAGCAACGCGCATTGGAACTGCAAACATCGGCAGAAATCGCAAGAGATACCACTGGAACCCTTTCACTGGATGTCCTTTTGGCACGCATTACCAACCTCATCCAGGAACGTTTTGGAATGTACCACGTATCCATTTTCCTTGTTGATGATGCCGGATCCTATGCTATTGTCAGGGAATCCACAGGGGATGCAGGTCGGGAAATGAAAGCCAACCGGTACCGCCTGGCAGTGGGATCGCGCTCCGTTATTGGAACAGTCACGTTGACTGGAAATCCGCTCATCATTAATGACACCAACAACAATCCGTTGTTCTATCCACATCCTCTTCTGGTGGAAACCAGGTCCGAACTGGGCGTCCCATTGAAGTCTGGCGATAAAATTATTGGTGCATTGGACCTGCAATCACAACGAGCGAATGCATTCAACCCCAGTGACATCACCGTGTTCCAGATTCTAGCCGATCAGCTGGCAATTGCAATTGAAAATGCCCGTGCCTACGAACTCTCCCAAAAAGCATTTGAGGAAATGCAGGAAGTTGACCGGGTAAAATCCCAGTTCCTTGCCAATATGAGTCATGAGCTTAGAACTCCATTGAACAGCATTATTGGTTTCTCAAGGTTGATTCTTAAAGGCATTGACGGACCCATTAATGAAACCCAGGAGCAGGATCTGCAAGCTATTTACAACTCTGGGCAGCACCTTCTTAGCCTGATTAACAATGTACTGGACCTCTCCAAGATTGAAGCTGGCAAGATGGAATTGCAAATGTCTGAGGTGAACCTGAGTGACATCATTCAAAGTGTGATGTCCACAGCGATTGGGCTGACCAAAGACAAACCGATCAAACTTCAGCACATCATCCCGCCGGATTTGCCCACCGTGGAAGCGGATCAGACGCGTATCCGCCAGGTTTTGTTGAACCTTGTTTCCAACGCAGTTAAATTCACCGAAGAGGGTTCCATTACCGTAGAAGCCAGCCTGGTAACCAGTCCAACTGGACATTCGGAAGTTATGATCACTGTTACAGACAGCGGTGACGGGATTGCAGAAGAAGACCGTGACAAGCTCTTTCAACCCTTCTCGCAGGTGGATGACTCCCCCACCCGCAAGACTGGCGGAACAGGGTTGGGCTTGTCAATTTGCCGGAACCTGATTGATATGCACCACGGACGAATTGGGCTTCTCTGGAGCGAACCCGGCAAAGGCAGTTCATTCTTCTTTACCCTGCCACTCCATGCACCTGAGCCCGAGCCGCCTGCCAGTCCAAACCTGGAACGCAGCCCCGTCGTTCTGGCAATTGACGACGATCCCCAGGTAATCAGCCTGTATGAACGATATCTGCAATCCCATGGGTACCAGGTTGTGGCATTAACTGATCCCCTCCAGGCAGTTCAACGCGTCCTGGAGGTCAAACCTGTTGCCATCACGCTTGATGTGATGATGCCCCGCCGGGATGGTTGGCAGGTGTTGCATGAACTCAAAAGCAACCCGGAAACAAGAAACTACCCTGTCATCATCTGCAGCATACTGGAAGAAGAAGAAAAAGGATTCAACCTGGGAGCTTCTGATTACCTCGTCAAGCCGTTTTTGGAAGAAGATTTAATTGAAGCAATCCATCGTTTGAATTCAAATGGTCAAATTCACCGGGTTTTGATTATAGATGATGACATAGACGACTTAAGATTGATTCAAAAGGTACTCCAGGATAGCGGATCCTTTGAGGTATCCACAGCCCAGGGGGGTGAAGAAGGTCTGGCAAGTTTGCAGACCAACCGCCCTGACGCCATCATCCTTGACTTGTTTATGCCAGGCATCAATGGGTTTGCCCTGCTGGAAAAGATGCGTACCAATCCAGACCTGGCACAAATTCCCGTACTCATTTTAACAGGAGCCGACCTGACCAAGGAACAACAACAAATGTTGTCCGATTTTGGTCAGTCCATGCTCCATAAGGGGCTGTTGCGGGAAAATGAGCTCCTTGCCGCACTGGAAGAAGCACTTCACGGTACTCACCAGGATTAACCCCAATGTCATCCCACTTCATTGTAGAATGCCTGGATTGTCACCATAAAGCCCCCTATTTTGCCAGCGCGCCCAACTGTCCCAACTGCGGTGGCAGTTGGCGCGAAGCAAGATACGATTATGACAACCTTGCCCACAGCCTGCCGCTCCTGCTTCCGGGCAGACCGTTTGACTTATGGCGGTACCGGGAGCTTCTCCCCATTCGCAGCATCAACCCCGACCTGTCCATGGGTGAGGGAGGAACACCGCTGTTTCGGGCTGTCAATCTGGGCATGATGCTCGGCTGCCCAAATATATACATCAAAGATGAGCGGCAATCCCCAACAAACTCATTTAAGGATCGCCAGGCTGCCGTAATGGTTGCCGCCTTGAAAGAATCCGGTGTGACTGAACTTGTAGTGGCATCCACCGGCAATGTGGCAATTTCCTACTCTGCATATGCTGCAAGAGCTGGGATCAAATGCTGGGCATTCCTCACCAGCGTGGTTCCAGCGGAAAAAATGCGTGAAGTTGCCATTTACGGCACCCAGGTCATCAAGGTAACTGGCTCATACGATCAAACCAAGCAGGTGGCGGCAACATTCGCCAAGCAGCGCGGCATTGTCCAGGATACCGGCGCACGATCCGTTCCGGCAATTGAAGGAATGAAAACCATTGCCTTTGAAATCGCGGAACAGTTGACTTCGTTTACAGGACCGCCCGATCGTAATCCGGATACGGGTACATCCAGGCTTTGGCGCGCCCCCGATTGGTATATCCAGTCAGTCAGCGGCGGGATGGGACCGATAGGTGTGGTTAAAGGATTTGCAGAACTGGCGCAAATGGGATTAATTGACCGCGTACCCAAAATTGCCGCCATCCAGGCTGAGGGTTGCGCCCCCATGGTGCATGCCTGGAAATTAAACCAGGAAACTGCCACACCGGTTCGCTCCCCATCCACCATGATTGCCACCCTGGCAACTGGTGATCCGGGGCGTACCTACACACTCCTCCGGTCCAAGATGCTCGAAAATTCCGGCGGAATATGTGAATCGGTGACAGACGAAGAAGCATTTCGAGCCATGCATTATCTGGCAAAAATGGAAGGGCTTTCGGTGGAACCCGCTGCAGCCGTGGCATTTGCCGGTGTGGTGAAATTAATCCGCGCGGGTGTAATCAAGCAAAATGAAACCATCGTCATCAATTGTACAGGTCACACCATGCCAATTGAGAAATTCATCCTGGGGGATGGATGGTCGCGAAATTTGGATATGCCAAAGGAGATGCAAGACAGCCCGGAGGAAGGTTTATTGGCTGCACTCAGCCGCGTGGCAGTGGACCGATATCCCAGCATTGCCATTGTGGATGATAATCCGGATGTCCGTCGATTAATCCGGCGGATTCTGCAATCACAGGGGGAATTTATCCTTCATGAAGCCACTAATGGGCGGGAAGCAATTGATCTTGCCCGCAAGGAACATCCCAATCTCATTATCCTGGATCTGATGATGCCGGAACTGGATGGGTTTTCTGTTTTGGAAGCACTGGAAGCTGATCCCGATACGGCAGATATTCCAGTCATTGTTGTAACAGCAAAGGAGTTGACCTCAGCTGAGAAGGAACGGCTTCGGGGGCATGTGCAGTCCCTGATGCAAAAAGGCGATTTTATGAGTGATGACCTGGCGGATGAAGTCCGCTCCCTGTTGGGTTGATTTCCCCTAGTCAGGTACCAGATGCTGATGGAAAAATTCAGGGTCTTTAGCCAGATAAAATGGCTGAGCAGAACTGATCAGAGAAAAGGGATTGAATCCGCCCTTCTTTCAGCAATATTACTGGGGTCAGCGCCGGTATTTGGGAAACAGGCGATTTTGGTTGGCTTTTCACCCATGGCAGTTGTGGCTTTACGGACGAGTATAGCCGTTGCTCTCTTGCTGGTCATCATGGTAATCTTCAAACGGCAGTACTTTTACATATTTCCCGTCGGTCTGGTGGGATGTGTGATTGCAGGGGTCACCAACGGTTTAGGCTCCATCCTGTATTATTCTGCCATCGCCCGATTGGATGCCAGCGTGGGGCAATTGCTCTACTCTTTTTATCCCCTCTTTGTGGCATTGTGGCTGCTCCTGGATCGTCAAACCATTAGCAGGATTACGATTTTCCGCCTCATTCTTGTCATCCCCGGCATTTTTTTATTGGTTGGTGCAGGGAAGAATGGAGTGGACATGATCGGTGCACTGTTAATGCTGGGAGCAGCAGCATTATACGGACTGCACCTCATTATTAACCAACGTGTTCTTTACGAAGTACCCGCACCAACCGTGACCCTATATACCCTCTTGGCAATGGCGGCAACAGTGCTGATCGGCTTTGCATTTTCACCTGAACTGCCACCAACAAGCGCCCCGTGGTGGCCTGTTCTTGGCATGGCAGCAATCACGTTCCTTTCCCGGTTGACGCTTTTCATGGGCGTGAAGCACCTTGGCGGAATGCAAACTGCTTTATTGGGCTTGGGCGAAGTAATTGTCACCGTTTTTCTTGCACAAATATGGTTGGGGGAAACATTAACCACCCTGCAATGGATGGGTGCATCGCTCGTATTCATCAGCTTGTTCCTGGTCGGTTTTGATAAAATTACCCGGGAAAAAAGAAGTTCAACTGGTTTGTTTGCCTGGTTAAACCCTCCCAAAATTCCATCATCCAACTTCCCCTGGCAAAACGACCTCTGATTACACGGATGGACAAAACCTGACTTTCTTACAATCAAACATGTAATTTTTACTTAAACAATGGAATATTGGTTTGAGTTGTGTTAATATTAGCTTATCATTAAGGATTGGATAATCACTCAATGCACACAGATCTTGCCCAACCCAGACAATCCCTACCCTTCTACATTTCGGTGGACGTGGAAACTGCCGGTCCATCCCCTTCCAATTATTCATTGTTATCCATCGGTGCTTGTTCAGTTGATGATCCCTCGGTTTCTTTCTACATTGAATTAAAACCGATTCATTCAAATATATCTCCCGAGGCAATTAAGGTTCACGGACTCGATCTGGACACCCTTGCCACTACTGGAATTCCACCCAGGACCGCCATGAAGAGATTCCGGGATTGGATTGTCAATATTACTCCACCGGATCATAAACCTGTATTTATTGGTTTTAATGCCCCGTTTGATTGGATGTTTGTCAATGATTACTTCCACCGTTATCTGGGTAGTAATCCCTTCGGGCACGCAGCCATTGATATCCGGTCCTACTACATGGGCTTACGAAAGGTAACATCCGGGCAAGCCTCCATGAAGCAAATTGCCCAGCAATACGGAAATCACAGGTTATTTACTGCCATGCTGCAGGAAAGCCTGTCTTCCCAACCAATATAATCAAATTTTCACTTCAAACAAATGCGAGGAAACCATGACACAAGACTCAAACACTCCCCAACAGGAACTTCAACGGATAATGGAATCAGCTGCCCGACTGGGTATTGAACTGGATGAAGAGGAAGCGTTACAATGGCTCACTGCCATTGCTGCTCAACAATCCGATGAAATGGTGATGGATGAAAAAACCGGCGTGTTCGGGCACCGGGTGACCATGCTTGATTTCAGTCCAGCAGAGCTGGCACATTTTCGAAAAATCGGCGAGGTGGTTGGGTTTTCAGATGAACCTGGTGTAGTGGAAACCGCCCTTGCGCTTTCCGGCTCCGCTGCTCAGTCAAAAATCCAGATGTACCCTGGAGATGCCGATTATTTTGAGCGTGTCAATATCATCGCCCCCACCCGGGAAGAGGCTTGCAAAAAGCTTGCCGAAATTATGCGGGCAAAAGCAATCGATACTCTGCGCGGACCCACCTATCAATTGATTGAAGTAAAATTTGGGAATTTTCCATTTCCCACACTGGTGGGGGATCGGGTTATTACAAAAGGTTCGCCCATCTCTTGGAAGGCGCAGGAGGTTGTGGAAGGCAGGAAGGCGATCACCCTGCCCGATGGAACTGCTTCAGAAATTCGCTGGGAAGAGGCTTCCCAGGATCCAGGGTGGTGCAAACTGGATTGGGTTTTTGCCGACTCCATTCACAACCAGCTTGTCAATGCAAGCAACATGCTGGATGTAACGTGGGAATCACCGGATGGAACCATCACCCCCCTCGATGGTTATCTGGATCCATACTTCCAGGAAGTCTATCTGGAAGCCGATTCCATCCCGGTTTTCTCCAAGCTTTCCAAGCATGTTTCCAGTGATGCCCTCGATGATTATGTTCACGCCCTGGAAAAGGAGATTCGCAAATATCTGACCCGGGACCTGAACTACGGAAAAGCTGCTCGGCGGATGTACAACGTCTTTCGATTAACGGGGCAATATGAAGAAGCGGCATTTCTGCGCGAGCTTTTTGATGAGCCCACCACCATCCTTTACCAGGTATGGTCGCTCATTCGAACCGTCGATGATTGCTTTAAACCCGGTTCCAGCATAACCAAGGAGACCATGTTAAGCCACACCGACCAGTTAATTCTGAACGTTGTGAAATCGCTGGAAGGTGAGCATGAGACGGAAATTGTCAGAAAACTTCTCCAACTCAGGGACATCCTCTCGCGCGAGCAGGTCTGTGATGAATTATCTCCCACCGCCGAAGCTGCCCGGGCTGAATTGATCAACGTGGTGAATAATTTCTTTTACGAGAAACTGACTGGTCACCCCAAAATCAAGACATATATGGATGGTTTGGCGCAAAACGGTTGAATCTAAAATGGGAGAGTTCCGCTGGAGGAACCATGAAAAAGAAACAGTGGATCCTGTGGGTTGTGATCTTTATTGCCCTAGTCATTGTGGGCTTGTTGATTTACAGGCAGGCAACCGGGAAAAGCCTGGGGATCAAAAGTACCATTCGTACAGTCCTCAACGTTGTCAAGGCTACCGTTCAATCCAACGAGGTCACCAAATACAACCAGGGCGATTTTACAAACATCCTGTTTGTTCACCATTCAGTAGGCAGATTCCTGATTGAGGGTGGTGAACTCCGGTCACGCCTGCAAAACGAGGGCTACACATTCTGGGACCAGGATTACTCATATGAAGGATTGACAAAGCCGGATGGCACCCCTGCTGGATATAGTTATTTCATACCCAACGACAACACCGATATCGATGGGTTTGCGGACATCTTCCAGCAACGGGAATATTCCATTCCCATCAATGCCCTGAGTTCTTTCTTGCAGCACGAAGTCATCCTGATCAAGTCGTGCTATCCCAACAGTGCCATTCAAGATGACGCCGAACTGGAGTTGCGAAAGCAGCAATATATGACTATGCGCAGCAGAATGGATCAATACCCCAATCATATTTTCATCATCCTGACTTCCCCGCCTTTGAATCCCGCAGAAACGAACCCGGAAGATGCCCGGCGGGCGAGGGAATTGACTTCCTGGCTGGCTGCTCCCGAGTTCACCAAAGGTCACCCCAACCTGTTTGTTTTTAATTTCTTTGATCTTCTTGCGGAAAGTGATCCATCTGCCAGTGATTACAACATGCTGCGCAGTGCTTACCGCGAGGGGACAGATTCCCACCCCAACATCCTTGCCAACCAGGAAATTGGTCCAATACTCGTGAATTTTATAACGGATTCCATCAATTCCTATAAGAATACGATACCTAACAATTGAGGTTTCTTTTCCTCAATGCTCTTCTTCATTATTAACTGGGTGGCTGATGGGGGTCGAACCCACAACATCTTGATCCACAGTCAAGCGCTCTGCCATTGAGCTACAGCCACCATGAAACGTGCTGATTTTATCACAGGGAATGTGCTTGTGCAAGCCTGCCCTTGATCCAGCCGGCAGCCTCACCTTGCGGAATGGTCGCCTGTTCCCGCAACATCAGATCCTTGATCGTTACCTGTCCCGCAAGTTCCTCATCCGGACCAACAATGACAACAAATCGTACTCCAATCCGGTCAGCATATTTAAATTGCTTGGGCAGCTTGGCAGGTTCCGGGTAAAGAATCACACCCAGCCCCGCACTACGAAACGCAGATGCCAGTCGTATGGGCAAAATCTGCCTGGTCTCATCAAAAATAGTCACCAAGACCGGAGCCGTTGCTGATTGATACGGAGGGATCAAGCCATATTGTTCCAGGACAATCTGGATCATCACGTCTCCCATGGCAAACCCAACCCCCGGCAGCGGATCACCGCCAACATCTGCAACAAGGTTGTCATAATGACCACCACCCAGAATGGCGCGTCCCTCCTGGGATAGCTCCCTGGCTTCAAATACCGTACCCGTATAATATTCCAACCCACGGATGATGGACGCATCAAAATGGGCATACGCAGAGAGCCCCATTGCATCCATCGCCTCAAAGAATCTCACCAACTCATCCGATTGTTTCCATAGCTCCGTATCTTCCAGGAGAGCCTTCAGTCCTTCCATTTGATTTGGTGATAATCCCAATTCCAATCCAAAAGCATCCCAATCTACCGGTCGCATTTTATCCCGCCGGTCAATGAATTTAAAAACCGCGGGACGGAGGTCTGTGGGAATACCCAAATTTGCCAGGGCGGAATCCATCAAACGCCGATTGTTGACCTGGATGCCCACCTGTTCCGTTGTTAATCCCACCGCTTGAAAGAATGCAGCGCAGATGGTCACAAGCTCTGCATCACACTCCGGTGAACTGGTACCGATTAAATCAATATTCCATTGAAAAAATTCTCGCGTCCTGCCTTTTTGGGGGCGTTCGTACCGCCAGAATGGTCCAAACGACCACCATCGCAGTGGGAATGCCAGTTCCCCCTGCCGTTGCGCAACCATTCGGGCAAGAGATGGAGTCAGTTCAGGTCGAAGTGCAATCAACTCACCGCCACGGTCAGGGAACACAAATGCCTGTTCCTTGACCAGCTCCTCACCAGATTTGGCAGCATACAAATCTATCTTTTCAAGAAATGGACCATCATATTCCTGATATCCGAAAGATTCAGAGACTTTACGGATAACCGAATACAACCAGGAACGGATTGCCATTTCCGGAGGATAAAATTCACGGGTTCCCTTAACAGTTTGAATGATCGTTTTCATTTTCAGCACCTGTTTCAAAGCATTTGTTAATTATAAATCATCCAATCGCCAAATATCGGCTGATATTGACACGATCTACGGAGATATATGCGATGAAATTCTACAATCCGGGTGATTTTCTTCTGCATTTCCTGCATAAAGGATCAGATTGCTTCCTGCAATGGAGCAAAAAATCAAACCATAAGGTAAAATCAATGATAGCAATCAACAATTTTGAATTACTGGAACGGTCCATGAATGTAAATCACATCATCAAGATGGTGGATGGTAAACTAATCAATCAAACGGCTGATTTAAGCAGGGAGGTGAAGGGCGGTTGCGGCGCCGACTTGATGAGCGACGTTCTTGCTTCCATCCAACCGGATGCAATCCTGCTCACCGGTCTTTGCAATCCCCAGGTAATCCGGACAGCACAGATGGCGGATGTGGCAGCAGTTATTCTTGTCAGGGGCAAGCAACCCCTCCCCGAAACAATTACCCTGGCAGAAAAAGAAGGCATCCCATTAATCTCATCGCCCTACGGCATGTTTGAATTATGCGGCAGGCTTTACCAGGCTGGTTTAAAAAGCCTGGAAATGCCTTTGCTGGGTGATGGTGAATGTTATTGTGAAGAATAAGGATTAATCATAATGGATGGCGCTCCCCGCCAAAATCGGGTGATCTCGGATCAGGAAGCTGAAAATATCAGCCGCCTGGAGGAGCTTGCCTATGAAATCAGGGTCGAGCAGGTCATGACCTCCAATCCATATGTATTCACAACAAGCCAGACCATGCGGGAAGCCACAGTTACCTTACGCCAAATGCGCATCTCCGGCGCACCGGTCCTCCATAATGGCGACCTGGTAGGCATTCTCAGCATTGAGGACGTCATCCGTTGCCTCATCGAGCCCGATTTGGACTCCCCTGTAACCAAATACATGACCACCAAGCTGATTACCATCCGGGCTACAGACCTGTTGGTGGATGCATTGAAAATGTTTGTCAATACCAAGCTTGGCAGGCTGCCAGTAATAGACCCAAATGGCAAACTGGTGGGCATCATCACCAAGGGTGATGTCACCCGGGGGCTGCTGAAAGCTCTCCAACAGGAGACCCAGGTGGAGGAAATGCGGCGCTACCGCGCCAGCCGGATTTTCGAGGATATCGAATCTGACCGCACCAGCCTGATTTTGAGATACGACATCCAGGCGCACGATTTCACGCATGGCGGTTCCGCCTCCAGCCGGATCAAGCGTGCGCTCATCCGCTTGGGTGCCAGTCCTCAAATTGCCCGGCGTGCCGGCATTGCCATCTACGAAGCCGAGATGAACCTGATAATTCATACCACCAAGGGTGGTGTGATCCGCGTGGAAATTGAACCCCACCAAATTTCCATCGATGTGTATGATTACGGTCCCGGTATTGCCGATGTTCAGAAAGCATTGCAGCCAGGGTATTCCACTGCCAGCGAGGAAATCCGCGAGCTTGGGTTCGGCGCCGGGATGGGGTTGGTAAATATTGCCCGGTGTACCGACTCCATGTCTTTGGATTCTGTGGTTGGAAAAGGGACCCGTTTACGAATAAAAATTTTCCTTCCCCAGCAGGAAGCCATGGGTGAGGGACCTGTTCCCAAGGAGACTGTCCAGTGAACCTGCAAACCATCATCAACACACTTGAACTGACCCCGCTGACAAATCCCGCAGATTTTGAATCGATACAAGTGGAAAAGGGCTACACATCCGACCTGCTAAGCTGCGTAATGGCAGGTGCACCGCACGGATCCGTTTGGGTAACCCTGCAAGCGCATGGCAATATCGTTGCAGTTGCTGCCCTCCTGGAACTCTCCGCCATTATTATTACCGAAGGAGCCATGCCCGACCCAGCCACAATCACCAAAGCCAATGAAGAGGGGATCATCCTTCTGTCCACTCCTCAACCAAGTTATTGGACGGTCGGAAAGCTCTGGGAATTGGGTATCCAGGAAAACTGAACCCTTGGGATGAAAACCTATCGCGCCGAGCTGCATACTCATACGGTGCTTTCACCTTGTGCTGAGGTGGAAATGATTC
>JAGVUS010000197.1 GCA_019136175.1 Chloroflexota bacterium
ATTGATCTCAATGGCGGTTGTGCCGCCCTTCTTCCGGATATCCCGAGGGCTGACACATTTCAAGCCTAATTGATCCGCCTTATTGATTGCAACCTGGCTCAAATAGTCTATTCTCTCACCAATCGCCGGCACAGTAATCTCATTGGCAATACTTAATCCTGCGGTTACCGCAAAGCAAACCAGTACATTCGGAGTGCCGGTATCGAAACGTCTTGCATCCGACGCATAATTTAATTTCCTCACCTCAAAAGAAAATGGATTTTCCTGACCCCACCATCCCGTATGGGCTGGTTCCAGGTATGGGATCAGGTCCTTGTTAACGTAGGTGAATGCCATGCCGGGTGTTCCAAATAAGTATTTACAACAGCCGGAGGTGATGATGTCAATTTTCTGTTTCTTGACATCAATCGGATGAGTGCCCAATCCCTGGTAGGCATCAATTAACACCAGCGAACCCTTGCGATGACAGATATCGAGGATCGCATCAATATCCTGCTTGAAGCCATTCCTGTAATAAACCTGGGTAATGGACGTAATGATGGTGCGTTCATCCACATACCGTTCATAAGCCTCCAGAGGAATCTCTTCCCCCTGGACAGGAATAAACTGGAGGTCATAACCATATTTCTGATGCGCCAACCAAACATGCCCCACGGTTGGAAATTCAATTTCCGTGGTAACCACCTTGTTCCTTGCGCCGCTATAATCCAAGCCACTGGCAATCGAAGAAACCGCATCTGATACAGAGCTGGAAATGGCGATTTCTTCTGGTTCTGCGTTAATCAGTTTGGCGAACTCCCTTTTCCCCCTGTTCATCTCTTCCATCCAATAATCCCAATCCATTCCTACGGTCAACCAGTTATCCAGGTAACGGTTCACCGCGTTTCGAACCCGGTGGGACTGGGCACTTTGGGAACAGTTTGCCACATGAACAACATCCTGCAAAATAGGAAATTCTTTTCTCCACTTGAGAATATCTTCTTCAGACAAAATCCCACCTGCTGCACGCCTGATACCAGAATTGGCAACCGGGAAGTGTACAGCAGCAGACGATGAGCTTTGACCTGGAGCTTGTCCTCCAGAATCAAGGGACCCCTGCTCCAGAATTTGAAATGTAACACCTTTTTGTTGGGCATAATCATGCGCAGCCGATGTGACCACATCGTCTGGACCAAGACAGATGACTTGTTGACCATTTTTTATTGCTGCTTCGATGTCATTGACTGTTAGAAAATTTTTCATGTTATCCTTTTGAGATCTATGTCAATCCAAACAAGATACATTTCTTGCCAGCAAAATACGAGAATTAAATTCCTTGTGGGAGGTCTCCAAAGTGAGCGAATTGTTGCCCGGCTGTCCAAAAATTTTCGGACCCACCCCATGATGGGTGCACTTGAAGATAAATACGGAAGCAACTAAAACATTTCTAGTGTGACCATATATGTAACATATCCCCCATTTAATTGATGTCGTGCTGCAGACAAAATTTCAGATTTTCTAATGAAATATCCTGGCTAATATACTTGTCGAAGTTCAAAATCCTGGTTCATGATGGGAAGTCGATTCCATCCGCTTACCAAAGCTGCATATTTGAATCTTTTTCGAGTTGGAGTAATGCGTTCATATCCCGGATGACATAAAAGCCACCAATTTTTTCAATAATCCCGTCTTTTGTAAGCCTGCTAAATATTCCGCTTACCGTTGTGCGGCTTGCATTAATCAAATTGGCGACTTCCTCGTGGGTGAATTTTATGGTAATCAGCATTCCATCCTTGGTGGGTTCGCCATAATCTTTGACAAGGTGTAAGAGCGCGCGTACTGTTTTATTGAGCGGAGAAGCAAAACTCATTTCCATTACCTGATAATGGAGCAACCCGGATTTTCTGCAAATGGAGTTGATCACCAATTCGGCGATTTTCCAATTTCTCTGCATTTCCTGATATAGATCAGCGGATGGAATTTTATATACCTTGCAGTAAGTCATGGTGATGGCAGATCCAATATAGGATTGGTTCCGGATGCAGGACACCTCTCCCAGGATTGAGCCAGTATCTCCAATGTAAATCTGTTTTGCATCCCCATTGGGAAGAATTGAAAACATGCCAACGCGACCGGTGTGAATAATATACACATTTTCTGCTGGTTGTCCCTGTGAGTATATGGTTGTATTTTTTCGGAATGCCACTGGAACATAATTGTCCAGAAATGGCTTCCAATGACTCATCTCAACCTTGATCCAGGGAGAGGTTTCACTTGTCATGTAATCGGTCATATTATTTACTTCCAATATTCCACTTAATCAAACCTCAATCTGGGATGGCAGCAATCATGATGTGTCCTGTTCTTACAATCCCAAATCGAAAGGTGGAGGTCCGAGTAATGCATCGAGGATGAACTTCACCATGATTATAACAAATGGAAATCATCACGTCACTCTGCGTTACCAGGTTTTGATGATTGTGAAAACCAAATTTTAAAACATCCAACCTGCACCTGTCTTCCTTGAACCCTAATTTTTCACAGCGGATACGGGCTTCCCGCATTGGGATATAATTAACCTGCCAGCGGGGATTCTCTCGGCTTGCCACTCCATGCAACGGTAAATTTGCCCATGTCCAACCATAATCATTTTACGGAAAAAACAAACTTCATCTGGTCGATTGCGGATCTCATTCGCGATGCATTCCGGCGCAGCAAGTACCAGGATATCATTTTGCCGTTCACGGTACTGCGCCGCATTGATTGCGTGCTGGAGCCGACCAAGACCGCCGTACTGCAGGCATACGCCCGCTATAAGGGCGAACTGCCCAATCTCGACCCGGTGCTGCGCAAGGCTTCGGGCTTCGTTTTCTACAATACCTCGCCCTTCACGTTTGAACGCCTGACCGATGATCCCGCCAACCTGGCTGCCAACCTGCTGGCATATATCAACGGCTTCAGCGAGAATATGCGCGAGGTGATTGAAAAATTTGATCTGCGCAATACCATTGCCAAGCTGGATGAAGCCGGGCTGCTTTTCCTGGTGGTGGAGCGATTCAAAAATATTGATCTGCACCCCGACCAGGTTGACAACCACACCATGGGCACCATCTTCGAGGAGTTGATCCGCCGGTTTAACGAAGCACTGGATGAGAACCCCGGCGAACACTTTACCCCGCGTGAGATTATTCACCTGATGGT
>JAGVUS010000174.1 GCA_019136175.1 Chloroflexota bacterium
CCCGGGAATCCATCATTTGCAGGGCTTCCAGCACGGTGGCAGTGGGCGGCACGGAGTACACAAGTCCGCCCTTGGTTTGCAGGATTTGTTTGACAGTCGCCATTATTTCCTCCAGGTATTTGAAATCAAACGGGTGGGTGGGGTCTCATGAAAGCTGGATTGTATATATAGTTTACTGAATTTATCCATTAAGTCAACTTAAAACCCCTGCCACCCGGCTGGAATCCAAGCCCAGGCAAGCCTGGATGGACGGGCTTTTGGAGGTCAGTTTCCCAGGGAAAGCAAGCCGCGCTGGATTCGTTCCGCCGCGGCAGCATCCAGCGGGATGATCACCCGCACACGCGTTCCCTCTCCGGGCTTGGAGAGGATCTTTAACACTCCCCCAATCATATCAGTGCGTTCCTGCAGGCTGATCAAGCCGAGCGAACCACGCCGCTCGTAGGAACTTAATACTTCGTTGATATCAAAACCATGCCCGTTGTCTTCCACCTCCAGCAGTGCAAACCCCCGCTGACCTGGCAATTCACCCAGGCGCACCTGGATTTCGGATGCCTCGGCATGTTTCCGGGCATTGTTGACGGCTTCCTCTGCCAGGTAAAAGATAATGGTCTGCCGGGCGGCGTCCATTTGCTCCACCACCGCAGCATCCGTTTCCAGTTGGACAGGCTGCTGATAGACATCCTGCATTTTTTCCGCCATGGTTTGCAGGGCTGGGATTAATCCGTGGGATTCCAGCACCAGCGGGCGAAGCGTGAACAGCATGTGGCGGATTTCTTCCACGGTTCGGCGCGCCAGCGATTCAATCTCTGCCAGCTCACTGTCTGTATTGGTGGAATTTTTTGCCAGCATCCGGCGGGCAATTGCCAGGCGCATGGAGATCCCGGCAACCGATTGTACAGGACCGTCATGCAGTTCACGCGCCAGCCGTTTGCGGGCTTCATCCTCAATTTCCACCAGGCGTTCCTTTTCCTGTGCCAGGTCCTTGTACAGCCGGGCATTTTGAATGGCAATCACTGCCTGGTGACTGACCATTTCCAGTAATTCGATCCGGTCTTCGGTGAAGAAGGCAATATCCGGGTGAGCGTAGATTAAGACGCCAAAAACATCCATTCCACGCACCAACGGCAGACAGAGCAGGCTGGAACAATCTGCCATGCTGCTGATTCGCCCCAGTTCCGGGTCCTGTGTCGGGTGAAGAACAACAGAACGATTGGCAGAGTGCAACACTTCCTCCAGCACTCCCTGCCTTCCCGGAAAGGAAATCTGCTTGTCCGACGGGCTGAGACCCCAGGCAACATTTACCTGCATTTCCGGGGAGCCGTTATACAGCAATACTGCGCTGATTAACCGCTCGCTCTCGCTTTCCCCCAACAGGGTGGCGCTCAGGTCCAGGATGGTATCCAGTACCACCTGGTAATTGAGGGTGGCGCTGAGGGTTTCAATCATGCGGTAGAAGGCGCGCAGGCGGTTGCCTTCCTCGCGCTGCGCCTCCAGTTCCGCCTGACGGCGGCGGTTCACCTGGGCATGGTAGGCACTCCGCAGCTGGATGATGATGCGCCCACCCAGTGCTCCCAGCACCAAACCGAGCGCCAGGTTCCATCCAATTGCCAGCCCAAAGGATTGCCATTGTACAGATCCAGTGGCAACCAGACCAAGAACCAGCTGGCATACGGCAAGCAGCGAGCCGGTGAGCACCCCGCCGCGCCATTCATAATACATCCCCGCCGAGAGCAGGGGGAGCACCCCAGCCCATACCAGCGGACCCTGGAACCCGCCACTAAAGTAAAAAATCACCAGGGCGGCAATCAAGTCCACTGCCACGCTCAACAGCCGGTGAAGCGGCAGCCGGGTGTTCCGCAGCGCCAGGATAGTCATGAACACGTTCCATGCTGCAGTCAGGGCAAGTGCCAGGATGATGGGCAGGTCGTATGCCCTGGCGGAAGCAAGCTGCCAGGAGAAGAGCAGCAACCCAGCCCAGCGCGTGGAGATGGCAAACCAATCTGCCAGGTAGGGGAAATCAGACCGGATAACGTGGGTGGATTTCAATCTTTGCATTGCATCAGCCCCCCAAATTTCCACCAATCAATTTGCCAATCCCAAATGTAACTGCAGCAGCCAGCAAGCCGAACACCACCATCCGCAGACCCGATTTCCACACCGGCAGCCCGGTAAAAAATGTGATGATGGCACCCAGCAGGAACAAGCCCACCACGCTGAAAGCAACACTGACCAACACCGCGGTCATCCCTGTCAAAAAGGTAAACGGAATGACCGGAATCACCGCCCCCACCGCAAACAAGATAAAGGAGGTAATGGCGGCTTCCCATGCCGACCCTCCCAGTTCTTCAGGATCAATGCCAAGCTCTTCGCGCGCCAAGGTTTGCAATGCCGCATCCTTGTTGGACATTACCTGGTCTGCCATGCTGCGCGCCTGTTGTGGATCCACCCCGCGGGCTTCATAAATAAGTGCCAGTTCCTCAGCTTCCTCCTGGGGGTTGTCTTCCACTTCAATTGCTTCAATTTCGATCTGGTGGGCGTACAGCTCGCGGGAGGATTGCACCGAAAGCCACTCTCCCAGCGCCATGGAGATGGCGCCCGCCAGCAGCCCTGCCATACCCGTAATCAGGATTGCCCGGTTGTCCAGGCTGGCACCGGCAACCCCCATCACTAACGAAAGGTTGGAGACCAGCCCGTCATTGGCACCCAGCACGGCAGCACGCAGGGCATTTCCACCGGTGGAGCGGTGCCGTCCCTCCAGCATTGCCAGGGTGGAACCATCCATGCCGCCCCGCACGGTGCGGGTGATCTGCCCAAGCAGGATGGAATGACTGGCTTCCTGGCTTGCAAAATCATGGGCTTCGGGCTGGCGGCTGTAAGAACCGCTGCCGCCCCTTTCCTTCGCCTGCAAGCCCGGCAGAACCATTCCCGGACCAAATCTTTTTGCCATCCAGATTAATACCCGGGTGCGGAACATGGGCTGGAAGGGCGGCAGGTGAACACCGCCATCCTTCAGCAGTTTTTCCCACCGGGCGGCGTGGAGCAGTTCCATCTTAGCCATCCGGCGGTACACTTCCTTCAACCGCTCATCCTTTTCCACGTCTGAAAGAGCCTGGTAGATGGCGGCGCTGTTGCGTTCGTCTGTCCAGTTATCCCGATAGCGCTGGATGGTTTGTGA
>JAGVUS010000006.1 GCA_019136175.1 Chloroflexota bacterium
TCCCACGCCGGTATCTGCCATGATTCATGCTGCAACCATGGTTTCCGCAGGTGTCTACCTGGCGGTGCGCATCTTCCCCCTGGTTTCAGCGGGCTGGGAACCGGGCATGCCGCTTACCACAACAATGACCATCATGGCTTTCATTGGTTCATTTACTGCTCTCTTTGCAGCATTGATTGGTGTTGCACAAAATGATATCAAGCGTGTGCTGGCGTATTCCACCATCTCCCAACTTGGATATATGATTGCCGCCCTGGGGGTGGGCGCTTATGCAGCCGCGGCATTTCACCTGGTGACACATGCCTTCTTCAAAGCGCTGCTTTTCCTGGGCTCTGGCTCGGTGATCCATGGGGTGGAGCATGGCGTTTTACATACCGGTGAACACGTGGATCCCCAGGACATGTTTAACATGGGCGGTCTTCGGAAAAAGATGCCCCGCACTTTCTGGACATTTCTGGCGGGTGGGCTGGCACTTTCCGGATTCCCGATTCTGACTGCGGGTTTCTGGTCAAAGGATGAAATCCTGACCGGGGCGTTCTCGGGTGGACATTGGGCGGTATTCATCACACTGGCATTTGCTGCCCTGCTGACGGCATTCTATACCATGCGGCAGATTACCCTGGTTTTTCTGGGGAAACCCCGCACCAACTCGGCGGAACACGCCCACGAAACACCCTGGACCATGACGGTTCCCCTGATGGTGCTCAGTGTTTTTGCCATTGGTGCTGGCTGGTTTGGTGTGCCGGATGCTTTCCCTGGTTTGGGGAAAATTCTTCCCAACTGGTTTGGTGAATTTGTAGGCAGCATGTTGACGCATGGACATCATGAAGAAAGCCACAGCTTGGTGCCATTGTTCACCTCACTGGTTGTATCCCTGGGCGGATTATTGCTTGGATGGCTGGTTTACCGGAATGTGAAAGCCGGTGCAGCCGATCCGCTGGAGAAGCCGCTGGGCTTCTTCCACAAGTGGATGAAGAACAAGTTTTATGTGGACGAGTTTTATGAAATCGTCCTGATCCGCCCAGCCAGGTGGCTTGCGGATGTCTTCACTTCCCAGTGGATGGACCGTAGGTTCCTGGATGGCATCCTGCACGGAATTGGGAAATTTGGCTTGTGGTTTGGCAATCTTGTGCGTAATTATTTTGATGTGCCGGTTGTCAACGGCGTTGGGGATGATATTGCAGATGGCACCCGAAAAGCAGGGTCCGGGCTGCGGGTCATCCAGACCGGGCAGATCCAGCAATATATGGTCACGGCTTTGCTGGTGGCAATCTTCCTCGGTGTTGTTTTGATCCTATTAGCTGTTTAGGGGAATGGAGCTGAGCAGATGATGTTTGAAGAAACCATTCTTGCGTGGATCTTGTTTTTCCCGGCTGCCGCGGCTCTGGTGGTTCTCTTGATTCCCAAAGCCCGCCTGCAGTGGATCCGATGGACTGCGTTGATTGCCAGCCTGATTCCTTTCGCCATGACTGTATTCGCCTGGCTGCGGTTTGACCCGGCTGTCAACCCTTCCGCACCATTCCAGTTTGAACTCAATTATGTCTGGTATGAAGCAATCCATTCCACCTTCCACCTGGGAGTGGATGGCATATCTCTTGCCATGGTATTACTGACCACCCTGCTGACGCCCCTGGCAATCCTGGCATCCTTTAACATCCAGGAACGAGTGAAAGCCTTCATGGTGCTTTTCCTGCTGCTGGAAACCGGGATGCTTGGCGTATTCATGGCGCTGGACTTGCTGCTCTTCTTTGTGTTCTGGGAGATTGGGCTGGTCCCAATGTATTTCCTGATTGCGCTGTGGGGCGGGAAGAACCGGAATTACGCATCGCTTAAGTTCATGCTCTACACCATTGGTGGGTCGCTGGGACTATTGCTCGCCACCCAACTGATTGGGGTGACCACCGGGACATTTGACCTGGTGACGCTTTTCCAGATTTGGCCAACCATCACTGAATTAAATGTGCCGCTGGGGTTATCTGTGCCAACGGTAAAGGCAATTGCATTCTGGGCATTTGTGGTGGCATTTGCCATCAAGGTGCCTGTCTGGCCCTTCCATACCTGGCTGCCGGATGCCCATACCGAGGCTCCGACAGGTGGTTCAATGATCCTGGCGGGTGTACTGCTAAAACTGGGTGCTTATGGGTTTATCCGGCTGGTGCTGCCGCTGTATCCATTGGAGGCTCAGCGCTTTGCCGGGTGGCTGGCTGCCCTGGCAACCGCGGCGATTGTATTTGGTGCATTGGGCGCCTGGGGGCAGAAGGATTTCAAGCGGCTGGTGGCATATTCCTCGATTAACCACATGGGCTTCGTTGTCCTCGGAATTGCTGCTGCAGCATGGGCATGGAAAAGCACCGATCCAGGGATTATTCTCAGCGCAAATATTGCTCTTAACGGTGCCGTTTTGCAGATGTTTAATCACGGCTTAAGTGCCGCCGGGATGTTCTTTCTGGTTGGCGTGGTTTATGACCGGGCACATACCCGCAATCTGGATGACTTTGGTGGATTGTGGGCAATTGTACCGGTTTACGGTACCATCCTGATTTTTACATCCATGGCTTCCCTTGGGCTGCCCGGTTTGAATGGATTTGTTTCGGAATTTCTGGTCGTCCGGGGAGCTTGGCACCTTCAGATGGCAGCAACTGCCATCAGCATGATCGGGTTGTTCTTTACCGGCGCCTATGTCCTGAAAGCGATCAAGCATGTGCTTCACGGACCCCTCAACCAGACCTGGATTGGGAAAGTAACGGAAATCAACCCGCGGGAAATCCTGGTCATTGCTCCCCTGATGATCCTGATGCTTGTGCTGGGCTTTTGGCCTGCCTGGCTGCTCGGTCCCATTGACCAGGCGGTTGCTTTTTGGGTGAACGCGGTCAGCAAGGTTGCCGCACTCTGGTAGTTGATGTCTGCTCCAAAGAGGTAAAGCATGCAATTTCCAGTTTTATCACTACTCATTTTTATCCCCTTGCTGACGGGGGTGGCTCTGCTTGTGCTGCCCAACCGGTGGAAACCGTATGCCCGATGGATTGCGCTCGGCAGTGCAGGGATCACGGCAATCCTTTCGCTGATTGTTTATTTTGGTTATGATGTTGCCCAGGGTGGTTACCAGTTCCAGGAACAGTATCCCTGGGTGCCGGCGCTTGGCATCTCCTATCACGTGGGTGTGGATGGGATCAGCGTGCCGATGGTCCTGTTATCCGGGTTGGTGGTGCTTTCGGGTGTGGTGGTTTCATGGAAAGTGGAAGATCGCCCATCGGAATTCTTTGCATTCATCATGTTCCTGGGGGCATCGGTTCTGGGCGTTTTCACCTCACTTGACCTTTTCCAGTTGTTCTTCTTCTTTGAAATTGCTGTCTTCCCCAAATACCTGATGATCATCCTGTGGGGGTACCCCAAGACCCGGGAATATGGGGGTATGAAGTTGACGATTTACCTTTTCCTCGGGTCGATGGTGGCACTGGTTGGGGCACTGGCACTATATTTTGGCTCCGGCTTGCGCACGTTTGACCTGCTGGAATTGGAAAAAGCGGGTTTCCCTGCGGAATTCCAGCGGCTCTGGTTCCCATTCGTTTTCCTGGGATTTGGCATCCTGGGAGGTATCTTCCCCTTCCACAGCTGGGCGCCGGATGGTCATGTGGCAGCACCTACCGCCGTGTCCATGCTCCTGGCGGGGGTGGAAATGAAAGTTGGCGTCTTCTCGGCGCTGCGAATTGCCATTATGCTCATGCCCGAGGGTGCCCGGATGTGGGCTCCGTTGATTCTTGGATTGGGTACGGTCAACGTGGTGTATGGAGCCTTGATTGCCTTGATTCAGAAGGATTTCAAATATGTCATCGGTTTTTCCTCCGTGTCGCATATGGGGCTGGTCATGCTTGGCTTTGCCTCCCTCAATGCAGAAGGTTTAACCGGTGCGGGGATGCAGATGTTTTCACACGGGGTAATGACAGCTCTCTTCTTTGCCATTGTTGGCATGGTGTATGATCGGACTCACACTCGCGAACTCAGCAAGCTGGGAGGATTGTTCCGGAAAATGCCAATTGCTGCCATTGGGTTTATTGTGGCTGGCATGGTATCCATGGGCATGCCGGGCTTCTCGGGATTTATTGCAGAATTCCCCATTTTCATGGGCGTCTGGAAGGCATCCCCGGTTGTGGCTGTCATTGCCATCCTGGGCGTTCTGATTACGGCAGCGTATATTCTCCTGGTTATTCGCAGGGTGTTTTTTGGCGACCTGCCGGCAGAATTTGAGAAGAGTGTCCAGGATATTCCCTTGCGGGATAAGCTTGTGGTGCTTGGACTTTCCCTGGTGATGATTGCAATTGGCTGGTTCCCATCCCTGATGGTGCCCATGGTGCAATCCGGGGTTCGGTATATTCTGGCACTCCTTGGAGGTGCATAGTGGAAACTGCAGCATTTGAACCCTCCATGTTGCTGGCAATTCTGCCGGAAATTGGTCTGGTGGTGCTGGCGCTGACCCTGTTGGTATTTGACCTGGTCTGGAAAGATCAACGCTGCGGAAGGCTGGGCTTATACACCGCGGCAGGGGTGACCGTTCTTGCCATTTTGAGTATCATCTTTTCCCGCCCGGCTGCCGAGCCCCAGCTCATCTTTGGCGGCATGCTCCGCCTGGATGCGGCGGGTTTTGTTTTTCGGATGATCTTTCTGATCGGTGCAGGCTTGACCGCCTTGTTTGCGATCAAACAGGATGATCTTTGCCTGCATGGTGAGTTTTATGTCCTGATGCTGATCAGCACGTTGGGATTATGCCTGATGGCATCCTCGGCGGATATCATCATGTTATACCTTTCGATTGAGACAGCTTCCATTCCCCTCTATGCACTTGCCGGTTTCCTGATTCGGGATAAAAAATCCGTGGAAGCGGGCATCAAGTACCTGCTGTTTGGTGCCATGACTTCCGCGGTGATGCTGTATGGTTTCAGCTTGATGTACGGGTTCACCGGTACCACCCAGTTATACCAGCTGGCACAGGGATTTGAGGCTGGAAATGTGCCTTTCCTGCCCCTGGCAGCTGCCTCACTGATGGTGTTGGTTGGCTTTGGTTTCAAGGTCAGCGCAGTGCCATTTCACTTCTGGGCGCCTGATGTGTATGAGGGATCCGCAACACCGGTTGCTGCTTTCCTGTCCACTGCATCCAAGGCAGCGGGTTTTGCGGTCCTGTTGCGTGTCCTGCTGGCACTTTTCCCCAGCCATGTCGGTCAGATCTGGCCTGTAACCATTGCCATCCTCAGCGGGGTGAGCATGATTGTTGGCAACCTGCTTGCCATGAATCAGAAGAATATCAAGCGGCTGCTGGCTTATTCCAGTATTGCCCAGGCTGGCTACATTTTGATTGGGGTTGCGGCTGGCACCGAGATTGGAATCAGCGCGGCAATTTATTACCTGATGTCTTACCTGGTAACCAACATGGCAGCTTTTGGCTTGGTAGCCATCGTTGGGCAGGCGGTCGGTTCGGATGACCTGGATGCATATGCAGGTCTCAGCCGCCGGGCTCCCTTGCTGGGCTTGGTGATGCTCGTTTCATTGCTCTCCCTGGGCGGGGTTCCACCATTTGCAGGATTTTTTGGAAAGCTGTGGGTATTTGGTGCGGCAGTGGAAAGTGGAATGGCATGGCTGGCGATCCTTGGGGCGTTGAATTCAGTTGCAGCCCTGTACTACTACCTGCGGGTATTAAAAGTTGTGTATCTTGATCGATCTCCAGATGAAAAACTTTCCTTTAAGTTGGTTCCGCCATGGGTCTTCGCCCTGGTTGTATGTGTGGCAGGCATCCTGGTTTTGGGCTTTCTCTTTGCCCCCTGGTATGGATGGGCAACCCAGGCTGCACAGGCTTTTGCATTTCTGAATTGACCTCGAAATAGCTTGCTGTGATATAATTTTTACACATGGCATCCTCCACTCCAAATCCGGAAAGCAAAAACCAACGGGTGAAAAACCTTACACTGGCAGTGTTTGCCGGGCAGGTGGGGTGCCTTACGCTTGTCATCCTTGCTCTGGCGGTTCTTGCCGGGGTTTGGCTGGACAACCACTTCCAGACCAAGCCTGTCTTCACCCTGGTGCTGGTGCTGGCAAGTGTGCCGGTTTCCGTCATCACGATGCTGTTTGTTGCCCGCAAGGCAATTGACAAGATTAAATCACAACCCCCTGAGCAGACCAATCCTCAAACGAAGGAGGGAGGCTTTGACAAAGAAACCTAAGTTTCTTCATGGTGTCCACCGCTGGTGGGTGCTCCTTTTGATTGTGCTTTCCATCATTGCTGCACAGTTTGTCTCGCCGGTGCAGCCGCACATTCAAATGGCACCGGAAAAATTGATTGAAGAACCCCTGTTCAATTTGGGACCGTTGGGAGATTTTTATCTCTTCAACACCATTCCCACATTGATCCTGACAATCATCCTGATTGTCATTTTTGCATGGGCGGTCAAGCGATCGATTGAGAAAAATGACATGGTTCCCAAGGGCATTTCCAGCACTGTCGAAATGCTGATTGAGACGGTGTATAACATGACCGAATCTTCAACGGGAGCCAGGTGGGCAAAGCAAATCTTTCCATGGTTTATGACCATCGTGATCTATGTGCTGCTTGCCAATCTATTGAAACTCATCCCCGGTTTTGAATCGATTGGTGTGTTGCATCATTCTGAACACGGTCATGCGATTGAACAGGTTGCCGGAAACGTCTTTACCATCGTCAAGGATGAGGGGGAGTACATCCTCACCCCCTTCCTGCGCGGGATTTCTGTCGATTTGAACTTTACGGCTGCCCTTGCCTTGATTGCTGTTGTGATGATCCAGGTCATCGGCGTCAAAGCCCATGGATTGAATTACTTTGCAAAATTTATCAATGTGAAGACCCTGTTCAGCAAACCATTCTTTGGAGCGATGGATTTCATTGTCGGTCTGCTGGAATTGATTTCCGAGTTTGCAAAAATTCTCTCGTTTGCATTCCGGTTGCTCGGCAATATGTTTGCGGGTATGGTGCTTTCCGCTCTGGTGATATCCATGCTGCCAGTGTTTGCACCATCGGCGATTTACCTGTTTGAATTATTCATCGGTATCATCCAGGCGTTTGTGTTCGGATTGCTGACCATGGTCTTCATGGCACAGGCAACCATGGGGCACGGGTCTGATCACGAAAGCGCAGAAGCGCATTCATAATCCAAGGATGTATCACCTTACGAACCAGGAGGTAGTAGAAAATGGAAGGAAGTATTGTTGAAGCAGCACGGTTGATTGGCGCAGGTCTGGCGATGATTGGCGCATTGGGCGGTGGTATTGGCATCGGTCTGAGTGTCCAGGGTGCAACAGAAGGCATGGCGCGCAACCCCGATGCGTATGGCAACCTGCTCACCAGCATGATCCTGGGTGTTGCCTTCTCGGAAGCCATTGCGATTTATTGTCTGGTGATCGCATTCCTGATGCTCTTCAAGATCGTCTAGCCCCGAGTCAGGAGGATACCTTGGATAAACTGGGTCTCAATCTCGGTTTTTTGGTTTTTCAAATTCTTGCCTTTGCCATTGTGTTTGTTGTCCTGCGGGCATGGGTTTATAAACCTGTCCTCAAGATGCTGGAGAAACGTCGCAATACCATTGCCCAGGGCTTGGAAGATGCCCGGATTGCAGCTGAAGCCCGCGCAAATGCCGAAGAGGAAGCAGGTCGAATCCTGGCGGATGCCCAGGCAAAAGCAGCGGACATTGTCCGGCAGGCGACGGAACGGGCGGAGACCGCTGGCAGGGAAGTACGTGCCGCTGCCGAAGCAGAGCTTGCCAGGGAACGGGAAGCTGCCCGCGAAGAAATCGAAGAAGAGCGCAACCGCATCCTTGGTGAACTGCGCAGCCAGGTGATTATGCTTGCCATGTCTGCCACACAGAAGTTGATTGGTGACGCAATGGATGAAAAGCGCCAGCATGCCTTATTGCAGGAATTTTTCTCCGGTGTAAAAGGCGGCAAGGTGGTTGTGCTGGAGGGTGCGGAACTGACCGGCACCCAGGCGGAAGTCACCAGCGCATTACCGCTTACCGGGGAGGAACAAGCCCTTGTCAGCAAGGAACTGGCAGATGTTTTGAAAACGCAACCGGATATTAGCTTCCGGGTGGACCCGACCATCCTGGGCGGCGTTGTTGTCCGCGTTGGAGACCGGGTGGTGGATGGTTCGGTGGTTGGCAAGCTGCAGACGCTGAAACAAAACCTGCAATAACTCTGCTGCTCCAATTGTTCAATTGGAAAGGGGCTTGGTTGCTCACCAATCCCCTTTCTTGTTATGGAAGGGTAATTTCCAGACCATGAAGCGTTTTTCTGAGTTAATTGCTGCCATTCCCGGCGGTTTGTTGGCAAGGACTGGGGCGGGTGATCCATTGGTGAACCGGATCATGCTTGATTCCAGGCAGGTTCGGGATGGCGATCTTTTCGTCGCACTGGTGGGTGGTTCCACGGATGGACACAGGTTTATCCCTGGTGCTGTAAATGCCGGGGCATCCGCCATTCTCGGCAGCAGACCAACCAGTGACTTTTCTGCCCTGGGCATCCCTTATATCCAGGTGGAAGATTCCCGCCAGGCAATGGCATATATGTCAGCAGCCCTCCAAGATTTTCCTGCCCGCAAATTGACCGTGATTGGCGTTACTGGAACGGATGGAAAGACCACCACATCCAATTTGCTTTACCAGGTATTGCTGGCAGCTGGTTACCGGGCTGGCATGATATCGACAGTCAATGCAGTGATTGGCGACCAGGTTCTGGATACCGGATTTCATGTAACTACACCCGAAGCGCCGGATGTACAACGATACCTTGCCATGATGGTGGATGCCGGATTGACCCATGTGGTGCTGGAATCGACCTCCCATGGGTTGGCGCAGCACCGGGTTACCGCCTGTGAGTTCGATATTGGCGTTGTCACCAACATCACGCATGAGCATCTGGATTATCACGGCACTTATGAGGCATATCGGGGAGCCAAGGCGCGGCTGTTCACCAGCCTGGAAGAGACGGCGGATAAGCCAGCTGGAAATATCCGCCTGGGTGTTTTAAATCGGGATGATGCATCGTATGAATACCTGGAGCAGGTGACCCGGGCCAGAAAAGTTGCGTATAGCCTAAATGCCCCATCTGATCTTTGGGCGGATTCGATCCAGTACACACCATCGGGTATCCAGTTTATCGCGCATGGCAGCAATTTCATGGTGGAAGTAAAATCAAATTTGTTGGGGGAATACAATGTTTCCAACATCCTGGCAGCCATGTCTGCGGCGATTTTTGGCTTGGGGATTGACCCGAAGGTGGCAGCAAGTGGAATTTCTCAATTGGCAGGTGTACCAGGACGGATGGAAAAAATTAACCTCGGTCAGGATTTCCTTGCCATTGTGGATTTTGCCCATACGCCGAATGCATTGCTGCGGGCATTGGAAGCAGCCAGAAAAATGACCCGGGGCAGGGTGTTGACAGTTTTCGGATCCGCGGGGTTGCGGGACCGGCAAAAACGCCGGATGATGGCGGCAGTCTCCATTCAACACGCAGATGTGACCTACCTGACTGCAGAGGATCCGCGCACGGAATCGCTCGATGCAATCCTGGCAGAGATGGCGGATGAGGCGCAAATGTACGGCGGGGTGGAAGGAACGACTTTTTTCCGCATCCCGGATCGGGGCAATGCAATCCGGGCGGCTGTTTCTGCCGCAAAGCCGGGTGACCTGGTGATTGCCTGCGGTAAGGGACATGAGCAATCCATGTGTTTCGGGGAGGTGGAATACCGATGGGACGATAGAATTGCCATGCAGGCAGCCCTTTCAACACGCCTTGGCATTGTTGGTCCGGAAATGCCCCATCTCCCCACCTGGCAGGAGACACAGGAAGACTGAAATTCTGGAATTATTTCCAGTTTTAGGGTATCCTTAAGGATGGTGGTCCAGATACCATCTGTACTTTGAGGAAACCGCAAGGAGGCTCTCATGATTAAAGAAACTATTCAGGATGCTGAAGCCCGCATGAAAGGCGCAATTGACAACCTGGAACTTGATTTGACCGGGATCCGGACGGGGCGAGCCAGCCCGGCGTTGGTGGAACGGTTGAGTATTGATTATTTTGGAGCTTCCACACCCTTAATGCAGCTTGCCACCATCAGTGTGCCGGAACCGCGCATGCTGATGATTCGTCCCTTTGATCCTTCCACCTTGAAGACAATTGAGAGAGCGATTCTGGCTTCAGACTTGGGATTGACCCCCAACAATGATGGAAAAGTCATTCGCTTAAACCTGCCTCCGCTTACCGAGGAGCGCCGCCGTGAACTGGTCAAGGTGGTGCACAACCGGTTGGAGGAGACCCGGGTTGCCATGCGGAACGTTCGCAGGGATATTATCAAGGATCTGCGGGAATTTGAAAAAGAAAAACTGATTTCAGAAGACGACTTGAAACGGGCTGAAGAGGAGTTGCAAAAACTGATTGATCGCATGATCCAACAAGTGGATGCCATAGGTGAACGGAAGACCAAAGAAATCATGGAGGTCTAAACAGATTCCATGATGTCTTCCCGTATGAATACCAGTAAGGAAGATGGCATGAATAAACCTGGGCATATTGCCATTATCATGGATGGCAATGGTCGTTGGGCAGCCAAGCGCGGGTTGCCGCGCCTGGCAGGACACCGCGCAGGCACGGAAAACCTCCGCCGTGTGATTCGGGCAGCGGTGAAATTTGGCATTCCCTATCTGACAATTTATGCGTTTTCCACCGAAAATTGGGGGCGTCCCACGGATGAAGTACAAGGGTTGATGCACATCCTGGAAGATGTAATTGACAAAGAATTAACGGAATTACACGAGCAGGGAGTTCGACTTCGCCACATTGGCAGGTTGGAGCAATTGCCGGGTGCCCTCCGGGAAAAAGTGGAACGGGCGATGGAAATCACCCGGGACAATTCGCGCCTTACACTATGCATTGCCTGGAATTACGGCGGGCGCGATGAGATCGTTCATGCCATTCAGCATATGTTGCAGGATGGCATTCAACCGGCAGAAGTAAATGAAGCACTGATCAGCCAGTATCTGTTCACCGCTGGCGTTCCCGATCCCGATATGATCATTCGCACATCAGGTGAAATGCGAATCAGTAATTTTTTGATCTGGCAGGCAGCTTACGCAGAATGGTACGTCACACCGGTCTTGTGGCCGGATTTTGATGAGGAGGAATTGGCGAAGGCTTTGGTTTCCTACGGCAAGCGCGAACGTCGGTTTGGGCGTCTCTCGGATTGTGCGGAAGGGAACTCCACCGATGCTGCGTGAGCGCCTCGTTGTTGCAATCATTCTCATCCCGGCAGGGATTGGCTTCATTGCTGCAGGTGGGTGGTATTTTACGTTGTTTATCACAGCCATTTTGTGTGTTGCAGCCTGGGAATTTGGTCAAATTTTTCAATCCGGGGGACACAAACCGGCGACTTTTCTATTGATTGCAGGTGTTGGCATTTTGGTCATCTCCCGCAAGATATTTACCATTGAAATCAGCGGAGCAGTCCTGGCTGGATTGATATTGATGGTCACTGCGTGGCACACACTTGCATACGAAAAGGGCAGGGATGCAGCAGCAACAGATTTTGTTGTCACACTGGGCGGTTTGCTGTATCTTGGCTGGCTGGGGGGATATTTTGTCTCCTTACGGGAGATATCCGGGGGGGAATGGTGGCTTTTGGTCATGATTTTATCCATTGCTATCGGTGATGCGCTTGCCTACAGCATTGGTCGCAGGTGGGGAAAGCATAAAATGGCACACCGGGTCAGCCCCAACAAGTCGTGGGAAGGCTGGATTGCCGGGGCAGTTGGATCTGCACTGGGCGGCTGGCTCCTGGCGGCGTTGTGGAACCTGGTCTACCCGACCATGCAGCCGATACATGGCTTGATCAGCGGTACAGTGATGGGGATTCTCGCTCCGCTGGGTGATTTTGGCGAATCCATGTTGAAGAGGCAGTTCGGAGTCAAAGATTCGGGTCGCCTGTTCCCCGGGCACGGCGGGGTGATGGACCGGATTGACTCCTGGTTATGGGCTGCGGTGATCGGGTATTACCTGGTCACCTGGTTTCTGTTTCCAATCTGATTCAAAAGGAGGAGGTCATGATCGAGTCAAAGCCGACACGCAATCTGGCGCTGGAATTGGTACGGGTGACGGAGGCGGCAGCATTGGCAGCCGGGCGGTTTATGGGACGGGGTGACAAAATTGCTGCTGATAAAGCCTCGGTGGATGCGATGCGGCTGGTGTTGAATACTGTGGACATGGATGGGGTAATTGTCATTGGAGAGGGGGAGAAAGATGAAGCCCCCATGCTGTATAATGGCGAGCGGTTGGGAACCGGCGTCCCGCCGGAGGTTGACATTGCGGTTGACCCCATTGATGGAACCCGCCCGCTGGCGTTTGGGCGGCACAATTCCATCTCCACGGTTGCCTTGGCTCCCCGCGGTTCCATGTTTAATCCGGGTCCATTTGTTTACATGAACAAGATTGCGGTGGGTCCTGTGGCGAAGGATGTGATTGATATCGAAGCCCCGGTGGAACACAATATCCGTTGGATTGCCAAGGCAAAAGGTGAAGATGTCAATGACCTTACGGTGGTGATTCTCGATCGCCCCCGTCACGAAGAATTAATTGCCCGGGTGCGAAAAACAGGTGCCCGCATTCGTTTAATCCCTGATGGAGACGTGGCAGGTGCATTGATGACTGCTTGGCCGGAATCAGGAATTGATGTATTACTGGGGGTGGGGGGAACGCCGGAAGGTGTCCTTGCGGCAGTTGCCTTGCGTTGCATGGGCGGCAACATTCAAGGCAAGTTGTATGCCCGTACCCCCGAGGAAGCCCAAAAAGGTGCAGAGATGGGATACGATATCAACCGAGTGCTGACAATGGATGATTTGGTGGCATCGGAGGATGTATTCTTTGCGGCGACTGGCATTACCAATGGGGATTTATTAAAGGGTGTGGATTATTTTGCCGATGGGGCAACCACGGAAAGCCTTGTGATGCGGGGCTTGACTGGCACCATCCGGAGAATCGTATCCACCCATCGTTTACAAAAACTTGCTAAAATCAGTGAAATTCCGTATTAGCAACAAATCGCATGAAAAAAACGGGAGGGTGAATACCCTCCCGCTTTTTTGTGTAAAACCCTTTTGAATTTACTTGATGATATAGGTCAGATTGGCTTCAGCAGTAACCACCATTTGACCGGCAGCAATCGGGACGGTACTGGCTGCCATGGTCCCGCCCTTGCCTTCGTACATGGACACCTGGGTGGGGGTGCCGGACGAATATACGTTGATCGATTGCAGTTCAGCCAGGGCTACTCCGGAGGCTTCGGCAAGCTCCTGCGCCTTGCGGCGGGCGTCTTCCACAGCAAGCTTGCGAGCCTGCGTTTCGGCATCCATGCGGTTTTCCACATCAAACGAAATGCCGTTGATATTGTTGGCGCCAGCGCGTACAACGCTATCCAGGATTTCACCCAGTTTTTGCAGATTGCGCACTTTTGTGAAGATGGTATTCTCAACCACATAATACGTGCGTGTCACCTGACCCTCAGGGCTGTAATCCTGCACAGGATAGACATTGAATGCGGTGGTTTGGATATCCTTGTCCTCCACGCCAAAGCCCTTGAGGGCACCGGCGATGGATTGTGCCTGGGCGTTGTTGGCGGTCAGGGCATCGGAAACCGTATCTGCCTGGCTTCGTACACCAATATAAATGTATGCAATATCTGGAACGAGGTAAACTTCACCTTTTCCTGTTACATACAATGTGCGGAGATTATCGGTCTTGCCAGGAACAACACCACCGGAACAAGCCGCCAGTGTGGATACCAGAACCAGGCTAACAAGAACCACATACCATTTGTTTTTCATGACGTCCTCCAAATTTTGAATATTGAAATTTATCTGGATGTTATGACGAAAAACCAGCGATTTTGTTCCCGCTGATTTCCTTAAAATATAAAATCCTCCCAGATGGGAGGATTTTGTATCAAAATTACCCTTACGGCAGGGTCATAATGCGAATTATCCCAATCGCCTGGCTGATATTCAGGCTGATATCCGGTGTTTTCGTCCCCAAACCGGGTGATTCCACCTTCTGCCCATCCCGGATATAACCCGCAGGGAGCGATATTGGTGCAAGCCCGCTATCGTTGCGGATGAGAACGGCGGCATCCTTTGGCACCTTAATGGTGATGGATCCAACTGCGCCTTTGATGGTCCCTGTGATGGTCTGATCCGGCAGGATCAGGATGGACGAACCCACTGCGGTTTCCATGTCCAGCATCTGGATGTTGGTGCCGCGTAGATCCAATGTCTGGCTTCCGGCAGCCAGCTTGAGTTTTAAATCCAGGGGCAGGTTGGGGTTAAGCTTGAGGTCCCAACCGGGTTCCAGGGATGGGCTGATCACCGGCAGGTTGGTTGATCCCTCTGGCTTGAGGGACAGGGTGACCACATCCCCGGCGAGAGTTTGGGATGGTTCCAGACTTAGTCCGCGCGGGAGGGAGATTTGCCCGGCAGCCAGCTGGTTGGATTCCGCCCCGGTGCCAATTTGGAGAGATCCGGCAGGGATTTCAATTTCCAGTTTGAATTCTTTTGCCCCGGTGGGAATGGTTTCTTCAACGGTTACGGTAGTGCCAACTGCCCGCCCCGTCTGGGTGAAACCCAGCCATAAAATCCCACCCACAAGTGCTGCTGCAAGCAGAACGCCAATGATGGTTGCCCAGGCGGGACGATTCTTAAAGATCAAATCAAAACCCCATGCAATCAGGAATAAGGGCCAGAGCCGCAATAGCAGCCCCAGGGAATCCCAGGCAAAGTATCCCAGGTTGCCCAGTACCAGGACGGTGCCCAGACCAATCAGGATGATGGATCCAACCCAGCCTTCCCGCTTGAAAATTCCATCCAGACCGGCGGCAACAAAAATGAGCGGCCAATAGGTTCCCAGCAGTTCGCCCACCCCGCTGCTTAAGACACCAATATTACTTAACAAAAAGATGATGCCGGCAGCGATTAATACAATGGGCCAAAAAATGCTGTGTTGTTGGCGTGGTTTGTTCATTTTTTATCCTCCATTCTTAAAAGTTACTTTGCCGGTCTCAGGGCATTCCATGCCAGGTAGATCCCTGCCAGGATCAGGGCAATTCCCCACATATAGGGCATGATCTCAATCTTTGATGGAATGCTGAGCAGCCCAACCACCAACAATGCAATGGCTGGGAACCATGCCCAATGCCGTCTGGATCCCTTGCTGATGGTCAGGAGAGGAATCAGGGCAAATGTCACTGCCAGACCCAGCAGGAAGATAAAGCCGGTATCATCCAGAACAGAGTCCAGGGCATTGGTCAGTGCCAGCGCAGTCATTGTCCCGGCAGGGATGATCGCCCACCACTGGTGTGGCGTGACGATGAACACCAGCCAGAAGGCAAGCCCAATGGAAAACAGGATGCAGGTGCCTTCCAGGTAGGGTTGAACGGCGGCTGGCAGTGCCGGTACGGCAATTTCACCCGCAATCCCCAGCAGAACTGCTCCGGGAATGGCTGCCCACCAGTTGCCCCTGGGGTTGTTTGCTAATGCTGCCAGGAATCCAACTGCTGCAAGTGCAAAGGGAATTGCCCAAAAGATTTCCCCAAAGTCAAACACATCGAGCACCTGAAGGAATAATAAAACTCCTGCCAGGATCAGCCCAACGCCAAAAATGAGACGAATTGTATTTGTTTTCATTCCAGAATCCTTGTTATATGATTTCAAAAGAGCCAAGACCTGCTTCCACTTCAATGTCCACCCGGTTCAGACCGGTTTCGTATTGGGCGGTCTCATAAACCTTGTCACCGCGCTGGGTGAAACGTGCAGGCGAGATGGTGTGCGATGATAAACCGGTATCCATCTGGACGCGCGCTTCCACCCCTTCTGGAATGCGAATGCGGACGGATGCCATTCCGGCACCAATCTTGACACGGGTATATCCAGCATG
Source organism: Chloroflexota bacterium (assembly GCA_019136175.1). Lineage (GTDB taxonomy): Bacteria > Chloroflexota > Anaerolineae > Anaerolineales > Anaerolineaceae > CALMHE01. The sequence continues at coordinate 15,988 of JAGVUS010000006.1, forward strand.
GGCGGGCAGGGTGACATGGGTTGAGCTTGCCCCGGT
>JAGVUS010000094.1 GCA_019136175.1 Chloroflexota bacterium
TTCACAGCGGATACGGGCTTCCCGCATTGGGATATAATTAACCTGCCAGCGGGGATTCTCTCGGCTTGCCACTCCATGTTCTCTTTGAGGCTATGCAATTCTCATTCATTACCCCATGAAAATTACGCCAAGAAGAAGGATGGGATGCAGATAGACGGGGGAACATCCCTTTTATGATTTGGACAATTCCACGGTATGGAATTAAATCACCGAATTGTTTGCACCTGGTGCAAACTATCAGGCCGCTCCTCGTGCAGGGTGATTGAAATAACCCGGCTATGCCCTGCAGAATCCGATCAATCGGTGCTGCATGGCGGGGGGATCACCCTGCCTACAAGACATTCCCATCGCCCGCTCAAGAAACCTCCATATCACTCAGACCTGGCGCGCATTCACAGCCCGCCAGGTGAAAAATCCAAAACTGCCTGATCCCAGTCAATGCCAGTGCAGTTCTTTTTGTCCAAACTATTTTCGGGCGGGGATGAAACCCCTGCCAGCCTGCCGGGATTAATCCTCTTCTGAGTGGTACTTGAAGGATACTTTGATCTTCGCCCGGTAAGTCACCACCTCATTGTCCTCCAGTTGCATATCCAGCTGGATGACTTCTGCAATCCGCAGATCGTGCAGAGTCTTTGCGGCGGTCTCCACGGCAGATTTGGCGGCTTTCTCCCAGGATTCAGTGCTGACACCCACCAGTTCAATGATTTTATAGACACTTTCACCCATGGCTGACTCCTTTTGATTGTAGTTTCTCTGATAAGTATCGCGCATTTTCCATAATTTGGAATGAAAAATTTGCACAGATTGCAGGGATAAAAAACTGTCGGGACGTTTCCACAATTGACAATAATTTGACACACCTTGTCCAATATGCTAGACTGAGGTTATCCAAATGATATGATTCGAACCAGGAGGTAATCAATGGCTATTCGTGATTCGTCTGCAGTATGGAAGGGAAACCTTGTCGAAGGAAAAGGGAGCATGCGGCTTGGCTCCGGTGCTTATGAAGGGGAATTCAGCCGGGTTTCACGCTTTGAGGATGGTCCCGGAACCAACCCGGAGGAATTGATTGGTGCTGCACATGCAGGTTGTTTTTCCATGTTCCTTGCCGCGATCCTCTCGAAGGATGGGCACGAACCCACCAGTATCAACACCACCGCCCGGGTCCACCTGGGGGCGGGACCCAAAATCACGCTGATTGAGCTATCCACGGTGGGTGTAGTACCCGGTATTGATGAGGAGACATTCATCAGTTATGCCGAGCAGGCAAAGAAGGGCTGCCCGGTCTCCCAGGCACTGGCAGCCGTGGAAATGTCGCTGGTTGCCCGGCTGGAGTAAACCATCCCCCTGGATGAAATCTCAACAGCCTTCCCTTCGGGGAAGGTTGTTTGTTTAACCATTTCCTTGACCTTTCCCCTGATGAATGCTAAAATCCTGCTACCTGGTTAAAACCATGGCGTCGTGGCCAAGTGGCAAGGCAAGGGTCTGCAAAACCCTGATCACGGGTTCAAATCCCGTCGACGCCTCTTTTTGTTTAACAAACAAATCCAGGTTCCAAATCACTTGAAAATATAAAAAGCAAGCCCGGTTCCAACGAACCGGGCTTTAGAATCCATTCCCGCTTACTCCTCGTAGGGCTTCATGTTTTCTGCACCAGGCAGCCGCCCCACCAGATCCACCGGGTGATGGATCAGGATCGGCAGATGTTCCGGGCAGACATGAAATTGACCGCCGCGGTAGATGAGGCTGATCAGTGGGATTTCCTCGCTGGTGCGCTCACATACCAGGCAGGCAGGGATTTTCGGGGATTGTGGTTCGGTCATTTGCGCTCCTCTCATTGGATGGTGGATTGGGATTCTACCACAGCCTTTGCAGACATGGACCGGGTCGGACGGATCGCCCGGTATAACAAGATCCAGCCAGCCAGGGCAGCAATGCCGCCAATTGCCAACAACGGTATCAATAAATCGTTGGCTGTGTTATACCCGTTGAATATATGGGTTGGCGCTGCCCAGAGCGGAGTGGCTGCCGTGAGCAGCCCGCTGACAAACAATGCTGCTCCACCCGCCAGTTCGCGAGATTTCCCCTTGCCGGGGCGGTCAAAACCAATCTTTGCCCAGATGCCCGGCAGGCGAATGAGCAGCACAATCAGCAGTGTAAACATAGTGACATACAACCGCATGGAATTGGGTGCCGTACTGCCGCGCAGGGTTGCAGAGAAATAATACTGAACTCCGGAGGTAATTGCTCCTGCCAGCAGGAAAATCACCGTATAAATCCAACCGCCGGGTTTTCCCTTGGAAAGGCGGATGGTGCTGTAAATCCCCCATAAACCAGCAGCAATGGACAATACCACCAGGATCTTCAACTGGGGCATGACCGGAGCCATTTTTGACATGTTTCCACCCAGTGTATCGGCATTCCAGGCAACACAGGCAGTGCCCGCTCCTCCGGTTACAGTGAACACAATCGTGAGGGCAAGAAAAATAATGGTGATGATTCGAAGTGCACGTTTCATTTTTATTTCTCCTTTTCAATAAGATGGGTCAGATGCCACCAAGGATGAAAACCATCATGGCAAGAAGCATGTAAATGGAGGCACCCTTGTACAACACAAAATTCAAGAACTGGGTGGGGCGGACAAGATTGGCAGCCACGAGACCAACCAACAACAAGCCGACAAATCCCAATGCAATCAATGCCGGAATGGACATGGACAGGAGATGACCGGCAGCCACCAGGACCACCACCGTGCCAATCGTGGAGACGGCAATCAACGTGCGGGTAACAGAAATACCGTGGACTGATGGAAAGGTCGGAACACCCGCACTGGCATAATCCTGCTGGTATTTGATATGGAAGGTCATGATGTGAGTCGGGATCCACAACAGAATGGCAGCAGCCAGCAGCACGCCAATGACATCCAGCTGACCCGTGGCAAGCACCCGCCCCGCCAGGATCGGCATGCCGCCGGAAATACCGCCAAACAGGATGGAGTAAGGTGTCCGCCGCTTCAACCATATCGTATACACCAGCACATCCAGCACCACTCCGCCAGCAACAACACATCCGTAGAAGGGATCCAGGCTAAACGACCAGCTCAAGCCGCCAACTGTCAGCAATCCCCCCAGCAGCCAGGCTTCCCAGGGAGATATGACACCCGCGGGCAGC
>JAGVUS010000442.1 GCA_019136175.1 Chloroflexota bacterium
CGGTTACCACTTATTTTCTGGACCAGTTTTTGGGGGGCAGGTCAGGGGAGAGAGCTGATATCCACTCCATCGGTCTTCCCTGTGATTTTTAACTTAACGTCGGGTATCTGTTTGATAATCAGGGGAAAAATTTCATTTAAAAAATAATAAATTGCATCATAGTTGGCGGAATATGTCAGGGCTCCATTATAGATAAGGGTGTTTTCTTCCTTTGGAATGTTACCTATATCATTCCACTGAATATCAACCCCATTGGGTGCCAGGATGAGGTGCTCTGCCTTCAGTGATGGGAATAACGTCTGGATATCCAAATAATCTTTTTCAGACACCACAATGATTTTGTCAAATAATTGACAGGTTTGTTTTTCAAATCGGACGAATGAATGATAATAAATCCACTTTCGCAGTTTCTGGATTACCCCCCTGGCATGGCGGAGCGTTTGTTCTTGTATAAGGCTTTCAATATTTAATTCACTTAAGATCATGATGGGTTTATTGGGCAGATGTAAAAAGTCCCACAAATAATTCACTGTGACCAGTGATTCCACAATGACCACATCATATTTACCTGAAGAAAGCTCTGCATGTAATTGGCGCACCACGTTCATGGACGGTCGCCCATACATGAATTTAGGGTGAGGGAAAAGAATTCCCATGGGCACATCGTACCATTGCCTTCGCCCGTCAAGTAAATTGGGAAGTTTATTTTCAGGTAAAACGCCGGTTACATTCTGGCAAATCTTTTGAAGTGGTTCGCTCCCATCCAACTCATCGGCGGATTGGACTAATGAAAATACTGAGATATCATGTTTTTCAGCCAGTTCTCGAATCAGGAAAAATTCCCGGATTTTTGCGCCATTGTCTGGTGGATATGGAAAAAAGGAGCTTACCCATAGGATCTTCATTGTGCAAATCCGTTGTTGAGAAGGTGTTTGGTCCTGGATTTGCGTAAACCCAGGTTGGTTGGGGGAGGACCATATCGATTGAGAAGTGCATCCCGAAGTGCAATTAACATGGCATCTCGTTGATCACGCTTATATTTCCAGCGCGGGCGAATGGACCAGCTTAACAATGTGCGCAGGTTGTGAAAGACCAGGACGCGTATGTATGTTCCAAATCCAAATTTTGCGCATCGAATCCAAAGAAGGCGATTTCGTGTCATCAGGTAGTGTACAAACGGAGATTCATTCCGAGCTTCTGGAGATATTTTGTGCCATACCCGTGCATTGGGAATGATATGGATTGAATCACCCTGCGATCTCAATCGTTGACACCATTCCACTTCTTCATAGTACATAAAAAAACGGTCATCCAGCCCCCCCAGTTTATCAACCACGCTTAACCGGACCATCAAGGCGCAGCCCGTGGCAAAATCCACTGGATAGGGGGTTTCTCCAAATTGTCCCTGGTCCCATGTGTTTGTTCCCTGCATGGTTGCCGTTGCCTGATGAGGGTCGATCCTTCCTCCCGCAGACCAGATGGTTCCCGGCTGGCTGTGGTATTCGATGATTGGCGCAGCAGCACAAATAACCGGGGTGGATTCCATGTAAACCGTTAATTGATGAATTGTATTCCTGTTCACCTCGGCATCGTTATTTAGAAGAAATGCATACCTGGCATTTTGCTGGATGGCGAACTGGAGCCCCGCATTATTTCCACCTGTAAATCCCCGGTTGGAGTTCATCTGGAGCATGTGGACCTGGGGATGCATGGACTGAATCATGGTTCCCGGATCATCTTTTGACGCATTATCCACCACGATGATGGAGAGATTGGGGTAGGTTGATTGAATGACGGATTCAATGCACGCCAGCGTGTCTTTTAAGTTATTCCAATTGACGATGATTACTGCAACCAATGGCTCTGTCATTCAATGTTCCTGGATTTCGTAACCATTTTTACCTAATTTCAGTGTATGAATTCTCCAGCATCATCCAATCTTCGGATGTCCGCTTCCACCATGATTTTTACCAGTTGTTCAAAGGGAACTTCATTATGCCAGCCCAAAATCCGGTGAGCTTTAGCGGCATCTCCGCGCAGTTCCAAGCCTTCGGATGGTCGGAAAAGGCGCTGGTCCTGTACAACCCAATCCCTCCAATCCAAACCCGCGGTCTGGAATGCCAGTTCTACAAACTCCTGAACGGAGTGTGTCTCACCGGAGGCAATCACAAAATCATCCGGTTGCGGCTGTTGAAGCATCATCCACATGGCGCGGACATATTCGGGTGCATATCCCCAATCCCGCTTGGCAGATGTATTCCCCAAACGTAATTCCCTGGCAAGCCCCAATTTTATACGTGCCACGGTGCTGGTGATTTTGCGTGAAACGTACTCAAAGCCGCGCCGTTCCGATTCATGGTTATATGCGATGCCGCAGCAGGCAAATATCTGGTATGCATCACGATAATGTTGCGTCAGGTAATAACCGGCAACTTTGGATACACCATAAGGTGAGCGGGGATGGAAGGCGGTCAATTCGTTTTGGGGGGACTCCTGTGCCAGTCCAAACATTTCACTGGTGGCGGCAAAGTAGAACCGGCATTGGGGTGATCGTTCTTTTAGGGTGGATAGGATAAAGTGTGTCCCATTGAGGTTGGTATTGACGGTGGAAAATTCATCCTCGAAAGAGTATCCCACATAACTTTGGGCAGCCAGATGATAACATTCCACGGGTTCCACTTGATGTACAACCCGAAACAGGCTGGGATAACTTTCCAGCGAAGCTGAATGCAGGTGAAGTTGATCTAGGATGTGATGGATGCGCCATAAGCGATGGACTGGATCTTCCAAGGCTACATGACGAACGATGCCATGGACTTCGTACCCTTGTTTCAGTAGAAATTCTGCAAGAAATGAGCCGTCCTGTCCGGTAATGCCTGTGATCAATGCTCGTTTCGTCATTGTGGTGTCTCCTTGTTGTCAAATGAATGAGGATGTTTCATTAGCGATCAGGCTAATTAGATTTTTCCCTCATGATGAGTTCCGCTTACTTACAACCAATTGTTTGAAAAATAGAATTTCTTCTTTCTTTATAGATCGAGTTAAGATAACAAGAAGGATGTATCCAAGCGCACAGATAACAAAAACAAACGGAAATGAATATTTGTCCCGCAAGAATAGTGCCAACCCTCCCATGATTGTGGGGGAGATAAAAGCCAACAGAATATC
>JAGVUS010000051.1 GCA_019136175.1 Chloroflexota bacterium
AGTGTGTGCAGGATACTGCTGATTTCAACCGTGGAGTAACCGTAGGGAGGCATTTTCTCCAGGAAGAAATAACCGGCATTTCCCAATCCAACCCCCAGCCAGGGATAGGTTTTAAATATTTCCCATCCAGTCTGCCAGTAAAATACCCTTTCTACAAATGCCAGCCGGTTGGCAATCTGTGCAAAGCTTCCTACGTAACTTGCCGGATTGAGGAAATCTTCCATGCGGGGGTCATATTTGCTGATCACCACTGCTGCAGTGGCGAAAATGGCGAAATAAATCACCCCCAGAAGCAAATACATGCCTACGGTAAGAAATACTTGGGAGGATCGCTTACGGGAGAGGTTTGTCCAGCGCTCATTGAGTTTTCGGCGCAGCCAGGCAATCAGCTGCTGGCTTGCCAGAAAGATGAGAAAGGCAACCGTGAGAAGGTATCCCAGCAGCCCCACCCTTGATATGGATAATACCAGTGTCGCCACGCCCCCTGCAAGTAAAATATTTTCGAAAGTGATTCCAAGGAACCGAAATCGATGGACAGTGGCGCGTTTGTATGTCATCGCCATCCAGAGGGGCAGGTAGAGCATATTTAACTGGTGGGCAAGCCAGGAAGGCTCGTATGCCAGCCCGGTCACCCGCTGGTTGTACAATCGGTGGCTGGCTGAGATCATTATCTGAACTTTATACATCCAGGCGGGGTAAGCCCCATAGATGGACCAATACACCATCTGGACGGCAGACCATGCCAGGATGATGAGCCCGCTCCAGTTGATCCACCGTAAACGGCGATCCAGTTTCGATTGCTCCAATGGGTATCCGGCAGCAACCAGGAAAAACAGGACGCCGATGAATAACGTAATGATTGCCCCAAGACTGTTTGTGAAAACTGGGATGCCCCGAAACGAGGGAATGGGGAGAAAAGCCGATGCGCTGGTGGCAATCAGCACAACAATCACAAATACCAGCAGAGGAACCACCTGTGCGGGGAATTGATGCCCCCGTAACACCCAGGGAACGAGCCACGCGAGGATGAGCAGGATCAGGATCAGGATGGCAGGGGGGGAGACCATTGTCCCGCCCATCAATTTGGAGACGAGGGGGAGGCTGGTGAACGGCAATGAAAAGATCAGCAGGAACCAGACAGCCTCTCCCCAGTACAAGCGTATTTTTTCAAGCACGCCGGGTAGCTCCTGTTATTTTTTCAACCAACCGGGTTTCCACCAGCAGGATTCCTGCAAGAAATCCAATCAGCATGCCTGCCAGGAGCAGGTTGCCCCGCTGGAAATTTGCTGGTTTTTCCGGGATGTCTGCAGGGTCGCCCAGGCTGTAAATCATCCCAGGAATGATGCCCATGCTGGCATTTTTTTCATCCTGGACCTTTGCGCTGATCAATTGGATGTTTTCCTGTAGGGCAGCAGGGGATTGTGTGCTACAGGCTGCCGTCACTGGATCTGTGCTGAGATTTAATAACAGGCACTCGGTCAGAGCATCCAGTTGTTTTTGGTAAGTTTCCGCCATCAAGGCATGCACATAAAGAGAATCGATTTTCTGAATGGCGGCTTGCGCCCAGTAATTGGCAAGGATTGCAGCAATTTCCGGGTCCGGGTGGCGGACTTTCAATTGCCAGGTATTGGATTTTCGTTCATTGGATGTGACCTCCACCAGCCTGGCTGAGTTGATATCAATGTCTGCTGATTCAGCCCGGGCTGCTACTTCATCGAACACTGGTTTTGCATTCACGTGTCCAATTACCATGAAAATGGCTTGATCCTGTTCGAGTTCGGTCAGCTTTCCGGTGCGGGTGAAATCAATGCTCACCAGGATTTTTGCGCTGGCTTCGTAGATTGGCGGCTGCAGGTGATGGAAAAGCTCACCAAAACATGCTCCCAGGATCATCATTACAGCTACAACCCACCAATAGCGGATTGTTTTCAGGAAGGTGTCTCGGGGGTTGAAATCATTCATCAGGTCACTTGGTAAAAGGATGCGGGGTGTTGTTTGATGCCTATTGAAATTCAAATGTAATTATACCCAATCCAATTACAGATGGCGTACCGGTAATTCTTCATCACCGGTGGAGGGATGATCAAATATATTGATGGATGGAAATCAAAGCCAATTAATGTATAATTAATATCAAATTTGACGGATCAGATTCGGGAAATGATATGAGCCATTTGAAATTCGTGCCCCATGGATTGCCAGGAATGGTTTTAATCGAGCCGTTCAAGGCTGGCGATTCCCGTGGTTTTTTCATGGAGACCTTTCAAAAAGTGGAGTTTGAACGGGCGGGTTTGCCAGTGGATTTTGTCCAGGACAACCACTCGGGGAGCCACGGGGGGATTTTGAGAGGATTGCACTACCAGATAAAACATCCCCAGGGGAAACTTGTCCGGGTTGTTATTGGGGAAGTATTTGATGTAGTTGTGGACTTGCGAAAATATTCACCCACATTTGGGCAATGGTCTGGCATCAGACTTACGGCTCAATCGCCCATGGTATTGTGGATTCCTCCCGGTTTTGCCCACGGATTTTATGTGGTGAGTGACTGGGCAGAATTTGTTTATAAAACCACTGACTACTATGCACCAGAATGGGAAAGAACCATTCTGTGGAACGATCCCACGCTGGCAATTGACTGGCACATCCCGGATGGGATTTCCCCAATATTATCCGCAAAAGATGCTGCCGGGTCTGCCTTTCATGAAGCCGATGTGTATCAGGAAATCCTGGAGCAGCCATGAAAAATATTTTGGTAACAGGTGGGGCTGGTTTCATTGGTTCCAACTTTGTCCGTTTTCTACAGGCATACGAGAAGGATGTACAGGTCATCAACCTGGATGCCCTTACCTATGCAGGAAGCCTGTTGAATCTGGAAGATATCCCTGATTTGGACAGGCATATCTTTATCAGGGGTGATATCTGCGATCGGAGCCTGGTTGATGATATTTTGCATCAATATTCAATCGACACAATTGTCCACTTTGCAGCCGAAACCCACGTGGACAGATCCATTCTTGGACCGGGACAATTCATTCAAACCAACGTGATTGGCACTTATACCCTGTTGGAAGCTGCCCGGCAATCCTGGATGGTGGACCATACGGTTCCCATGGATATGGTGAGATTTCACCATGTATCCACAGATGAAGTTTTTGGCACCCTAAGCCC
>JAGVUS010000465.1 GCA_019136175.1 Chloroflexota bacterium
GCCCGGGTCAGCGTACAGCATCATACCACGTCCATGGCGCCGGGCGCGGAGCCGCGCGTGGAAATCACCGTGGAGCACCTGACTGGCATCCTCAGCGAGTGGACGGGCGTGCCCGTGGAAGGAGTCTCACTGGCGGAGGGGGAACGGCTGGCAAACTTGGAAACCCTGTTGGAGAAACACATCCTGGGACAGACGGAAGCAATTACCCGGCTGGCAAATTCCATCCGGGTTGGACGTGCAGGGCTGCGCTCCCCCCATCGCCCGGTGGCAATCCTGCTTTTCCTCGGTCCATCCGGCGTGGGAAAAACCACGCTGGCATATGCACTGGCAGAGGAATTGTTTGGCTCCGCGGACGCGCTCTTCCGGCTGGATATGTCGGAGTTTATGGAACCCCATCATGTCGCCAAGCTGATTGGCGCACCGCCGGGCTATATCGGTTACGAACAGGAAGGCTTGCTCACCGCCCGTTTGCGGCGCAACCCGCATGGAATTGTGCTTTTTGATGAGGTTGAGAAAGCACACCCGGCAGTCTTTGACCTGTTTCTGCAATTATTTGACACCGGCAGGTTGACCGATGCCCAGGGGCGCACTGCCAGCGGGGAACATGCCATTTTTATCCTGACATCCAACATCCCGCTGGAAACACGCGATGCCGATCACCCGGTGGGGTTTGCCCCCAGCCGCGAGCCGCCGAAAAAACAACGCGAGGATCTGCGCCAAATGTTGAAGGGATATTTTCGGGTGGAATTTCTCAACCGGCTGGATGAAGTGGTGGTGTTCCGGGCATTATCCACCGAGGACTGCCTGGCAATCACCCGGCTCAAGCTTGCCTGGGTGCAAAAACGGGCAGCAGAGCGGGGCTTGCAGGTGGAATTTGATCCGAAGGCGGTGGAATGGCTTGCCGGAGCCGGATTCAGCCCGGAATTTGGGGCGCGCTACCTGGAGCGCACCATTGATCAATATGTCAATCAACAGCTTGGCAGGCTGATTGTGCGCGGGGAACGTGGCAATTGGCTCTGCACGGTGGAGGAGGACGGGCTGGCATTTGTCCCCGTCCCGCAGCCGACTGAAACGCAATAAACATGTGAGGAATGGCATGAACGTATCAACTGGAAATAAACTCAAACCTGGCGAGACCATCTGGCAATACGAGGTGGAAGCATTCCTGGGCAGCGGGGCATTCGGGAATGTCTATCTTGCCCACCACCGCACCATGCGGCGCAGGCGGGTTGCCATCAAACAGCTCCGCATGAGTGAAGCGCCACCCTCCATCGTCAAGCGGTTTATCCACGAATCCTATGCCATGGGCGAGTTATATCACCCCAACGTGGTATTGATTTACGAATTAATTGAACCGGAAATGTATCCGGATATTGACACGTACTACATTGTAATGGAATACGTGGATGGCGGAACGCTGTTGGACTGGATGAACAAACCGGAACGCCCGCTGGCGTCGCTCTCCGAACAGATTCGCATTCTCAAGGCGGTCTGCCGCGGGCTGGCAATGGCACACCAGGAAGGTATTTTCCACCGGGATATCAAGCCGGAAAATATCCTGCTCAACCGGGACGGGTCGCAGATCAAGATTGGCGACTGGGGGCTGGCACACCTGGAATCGCACAAGATGACCGTGCTGGGGGATGTGCTGGGGACGATGGACTACATGCCGCCGGAACAATCCAGCGGGCAGTCCATCAATGCCGATGCCCGTTCCGACCTGTATTCGCTGGGCGTCATCTTTTATGAAATGGTCACCGGGCATGTCTGCCTGGACCTTGAATCGATTGGCAACCAGGCAGTGATGGAATTCCTGCAGCGCAACCCGCTGCAGGCAGGCAACAAGCAGTTATTGACGCACGTGGCTCAAAAAGCCTGCCTGGAAGCAATTCAGCGCTTGCCAAGAACGGATTCGCGGGTTTATGCCCCCAAAGTGCCGCAATCGGTGCACGATTTCCTGATGCGTGCAGTTACGATTGATCCGGCGGACCGCTTCCAATCGGCGAATGAATTTATTGCCGGGTTGGACGAACTGGCAGCCGAAACAACCGCACCGCCGCCGCGTAAGCGCGATGAGCGCGTGGCAAAGGTTGCCACCATGCTGGTTCAGGCGCGCCAGTTGCGCCAGAACCTTCAGTATAACGAAGCCATTGTCCTGCTGGAGGAAGCCCGCAGCCTGCTGGGCGGTGAAGTGGGTGTCTGCCTGGAACTGGCACGCATCTACAATATCCTCCACCGCCCGGCGGAGGCGTTAAAAGTCCTGATGCAGGCGCTGGAAGGCAATGGTGACAACTATGTGATCCTGCGCGACCTGGGCATTACCTATAAAGCCATGGGTGAGAAGGAGAAGGCGCTGGATGCCCTGCGCCGGTCCCTGGAACTGAACCCCACCCAGACCCAAATCAAAACACTCTGCACCCAGTTGGAACGCCAGCTGGGTCTGTAGGGGGCTGTATGACATCAACAACCCTGTGGATCGGTTTGGCATCGCTTGGAATTGCCGTTCTGGCATTGATTGTGGAATTCATCCGCGCCCGGAATGAACACAACGCAGGTTTCAACATCCTGGCATTTTTTGCCTCGCTTGGGACTGCTGTTTTTATGTTCCTGTGGCAGCGCAACGCCTGGATTGCCTTGATTGCCAGCGGGCTGGTCTATGAAGCATTGGGAACACGCTGGGCACGGGTGGTACGGCTGAATAATCCCGTGGGACGGATCCTGTATTTCCTGCTGTTCGATGCCGCAGTCTATTTTCTGTTTTATGCATCCTGGTGGCAGTGGTGGCACAAGGGATTCCTGACCGTGCTGGTGACCCTTGGCGGACGGTTCCTGGAAATGATGATCCTGCCGTACCTGCTGCGGATCTTCTTCCCGGTGATTGCCAGGCAGGAGCTGGCAGCCGTCATGCGGCAGGGAAACATGGCAGACCAGGCGGTTCCGCTGGAACGGGATGCCGACCAGATCCTGCGGGAGCGGAAACGCAAGCAGATTTTGCGCCGGTTGAACCAACACCAACACCTGCTTGCCCGCGCTCAAAAATTGTACGGAAGCCGGAAGCACAACCAGGCATTCAAACTGGCAGACCAGGTGATTGCTGAACTGACCGCCGTATCCAATTTGACTGCACCGCAACAAAAAGTGCTGGGGGGGGCATACCTG
>JAGVUS010000358.1:0-1817 GCA_019136175.1 Chloroflexota bacterium
GAGACGGGCATTCCCACCGGGATTTCCTCGCGCCCAACACGATCCCACCTGCCAAACCAGGAATCAACATATCCCTGTTCGCCCTGCTCTCCATGGGTATCCAGAAAATACAATCCGGTAATATATTGGGTCACCGCCTCATCGAGCCAGGGCTCATTCAACTGATCATTGCCAACGAGATTATAGAACCATTGATGCCCGACTTCGTGGGCAACAGTGCTTTCCAGGTAGATCGCATTGGGCGTCCCGCGCAAGTTGTTGTCCAGGTCATACAAACCGGATCGAATGGCGGTTAACCCTGGATATTCAATTCCCAGTACGCCGGTGGGCATGGTGACAATATCAAATTCTGTGTAGGGATAGGCTGCAAACCGCTGGCTGAAACTCTGGATGGCAGCAGCGGCTGTCTCCAATGCCAGGCTTGCCCCCCCTGCTTCACCCGGCAGCGTGTAGCTGTTGATCACAACCCCATCCAGGTTGTGTGTGATGGCGGAATAGCCATTTCCTCCCGCCAGGTAGAAATCCCGCACCGGTCCGGCACGAAACACCTGGGTCTGGCGGGTCTCCTGGATGACCGGGTCCTCCTCCATGCCGGAGGAAACCAATGTGTATTTTGCCGGTGCTGATACCAGCACCCGGAAATAAGCGGGGTCGGTAAACGTCGGGTCACCGGATGGGGAAGGAATTTCCACATGCCAACCGGTTTCGTCATACACCGGGATCATGGGATAAAACTGAGCCAATGCCAGGATATCCTCGTTGTAAACAAAATTCATAGTGGGGCAGGCAGGTAAACCTGCAGGACACTCCCGGCATTCTCCAGCCTGGTTTCAGCGGGGGAATCATTCACCGTCACCCAGGGTACTTTCATGCTTGCACCATAGAGGTTTGGCAGAAGCCGGAAATAAACGGAATCCAAGGCTATGGGATCCTGGTTGGTGTAGCGGACCTCCATTTGTCCGGTCAGGCTTGCCAGGTCATCCCCAATATTCAAATGGATATGGTAGATGGTTGCCCCCGGCAGTTGATCTGCCAGGGCTGGATCTGTCAATCCGGGTCGAAAGTCCGAGCGTTCATTCCACGCGACTGGAAAGAGGCTGGGTGCCGGGATGTTCCCCTGCGGAATGAATGAAACAACCGGGGTTGGGGAGGATGCAGGGGTGTTAACAACCGGTTGGGTTGGCTGGGGGGAGAGTGTCCGGCAGCCTGCCAGAAGAACAAGCAGGATCAACCAGGTCAGAATTCGTTTCACATCAGCAACCAGGGACGATGAAAATCAGGATTATTCGGATTCCGGCGGGGTTGGGGATGGGTTGTCGGGTGGTTCCACTGTGATGTGGGGCTTTTTTCCCTCAAAGAGTTCGGTTAATCCGAACCAGACCAGCATCCACGCCACACCTTCATCAATATTCCCAACCAGAGGTATGTTATCCGGTAGTAATTCAATAATCCCGGCAGTCGGGTTCAGGATGTAGACCACACCAATGATCCCCATCACAAAAACGAGCCAGCGGGGCCAGCCCTGCCGGGAGAGGGGAGAGGTGAAAAATCCCGGTTTCTGGATTTGTGGTTTCTCTTCCATGATTTTGATCATCCTTTCTTTCTGCCCTTGGGAATTCCCACAGGAATGCAAGCGGGCTTTCATCCTCATTATACAATATACAGGCATGTCCTCATCAATAAAATAATAATCAGCTCCCCACGAAGGGGGAGCTGTGGTTGGATAAAAATCGGCTTTTACTTGGTTTCAGCAGGTGGGATCACTTCTGCAGCCTGTTTGCGCTTTTTGCCGCGCCGCACCAAAGCCCGGATGAGCA
>JAGVUS010000358.1:1853-5004 GCA_019136175.1 Chloroflexota bacterium
GATGGGCAGTCCGATCGTGAGCAGGACGGGCAGGATGAAAATCACAAACCAGATGATGAAGTTAACAAAGCCTCGCCAGAAGTCCAGCAGGGTTTGCAGGGCATCACGGGCAGTTCCCACTGGCTTCCATCCGGCAACGGTCAACGGTTTGACAGCTTCCTTTGCCTGAATTTGGATGGAAATGGCAGACATGGCTGCTGCTTCCTCATAGTATTGCATCTGACCCTTGATAACTTCGATCTGTTCGGTCACGCTGGTCAATTCGCGGTAAACCGCCAGTACATCCTCCGTCTTGGTGGCGCTTGCCAAAATTTCACGCAACTGGTCGGCAGCATTTTCCAGGTTACCCAAACGGGAAGCCAGGTCGGTATAATCCTTTGTTACGTCCTGTCCGCTGATATTTTCGGAAAGCACATCCTCTGCCGGGTTGGTGGTCAGATCCTTGATGGATTCCAACGCGCCTTTCAATTGTTCCGCCGGGACCCGTACCGTTAGATTTGCCACCGGTACTTCAATTCCATCCACGGTGGTGGTCTTGTAGAGGTTGGAAGTGACCACAAACCCGCCCATGCCGGTGGTCATGGTGATGATGGCATCCATGGCAGCTGCAGGGTCATCGACGACAATGGATACATCCGCGTTTTGGATGACCATCCGTTTGGCTTCCGGCAGGGCTCCGCCGGAATAGGAGGTGTTGGAATAGACGCCATCAACAGCCTGATACTCTGCGGCAGGTGCTTCCATCGGCGATGGTGCACCTGCATAATCCTTTTCGAATGCTTCCCGTGTAGCCTTGACTGATTGACAACCCGTCAGCAGCATGGCGCCAATTAATACCACATAAATCCAGGTGCGTTTCATCTTTTTCTCCTTGGGGGTCCAGTTGAGGGAGTCTCTCTCCCATTCATTGTACACTGGACGCTGCAGGATGGGAAAAAGTTTCAGGAAAAGCGCACTGATTTGGAATGTTATCCAATTGGCGGGGATTACCAGCCTTCGTTCAATCGAGTGGCATGGCGGGTGGGCAGACCGGCGGTCAGTATCGCTTTCTGGGTAGTGCTGATATCGTACGCCACCCGGCGCGCTTCCCAGGTCTGATTGGTGTCGTCATAAATGGCATAAGCTGCCCTTGGGTCGCGGTCGCGGGGTTGACCGACAGAGCCCGGGTTGAAAATCCCGTACTTGGGGAACGGCGTGGGCATTCCAATCAGGGGGATTTCCCAATCCACCCACTTGCGCCCGTTTTTGGAATATGTCACCGGCTGGTGGGTATGTCCCACGAAGGCATAGGGTGTTTGCATGCCTTCCATATTAATCCGGGCGGTTTCGGTATCGAGGATATATTCCCAGATGGGCAGACGCGGGCTGGCATGCGCCAGCGTGATGTTCCCCATGATGCGCAAGGTTGGCTGGTTTTTCAGGAATTCCAGCAGGTGGGGTTGAATATTCTGTTGAGTCCACCGGATGGATGCTTGCGCTTCATTATTAAATGATTCCAGTGGCAACTGACCCACGACCGCTGCATCGTGGTTGCCCATCAGGCAAACCAGGTTTGGCAGCAGGCTGAGCTGTTCCACACATTCATTGGGTTCTGCACCATATCCCACCAGATCCCCCAGGCACCAAACTGCATCCACCGAACCGGAATCGTCCAACACCCGGTTTAGGGCAGCCAGATTGGCGTGGATATCAGAAATCACCAATATTTTCATCAGCAGTCCAGATTAAACCTGCAGCCATTCTACCACGATTTGCAGGATTGCATCTGCAACCTCGTTTTTACTGGCAAGTGCCAGAGGCTGCACTCTTCCATCCGGGTGGAGGAGAGTTACACGGTTGGTATCAACTTCAAAACCGGCATCCGGTGCGCTGACATCATTGGCAACAATCAAATCCAGCTTTTTGGCGTTCAGCTTGGCGCGGGCGTTTTCCAATAGGGATTGGGTTTCGGCAGCAAAGCCCACCACCCGGCGCGGGTAACCAGTTTGGACGCGCTGCCCGGCAACCGCCGCGAGGATATCCACAGTGGGTTCCAGGCTGATGGAGTTGATCCTGCTGCTTTTTTTGATCTTTTGATGGGAGACATTGACAGGACGAAAATCTGCCACTGCAGCCGCCATCAGCAGTGCGTCGGCATCTGCAGTTTCTGCCAGCACAGCCCGGAGCATCTCTTCAGCCGAACTTATATCCACCTGGCAGACGCCATGAGGTGCAGCGAGGGCAGTTGGACCGGTAATGAGTGTCACTTTTGCACCCAGGTCAAGGGCGGATTGGGCAAGGGCATAGCCCTGTTTTCCGGAGGAACGGTTGGTAATGAAACGGACCGGGTCGATGGGTTCCTGGGTGCCCCCAGCGGTCACCACCACCTTGCAGCCGTGCAGGGGACCGCGTTGCGAAAGCATCCAGCGAATTTGCCCGAGGATTTCAGCAGGTTCCACCATCCTGCCCTTGCCGATTAAACCAGAAGCCAGGTGCCCTTCACCGGGACCAATTATTTCCACGCCGCGCAACCGTAAAATTTCCAGGTTTGCCTGGGTGGCTGGATGCAGGTACATGTCGCCATCCATGGCGGGTGCCAGCAGAACCGGGCAGCCAGCCGCTAAGGCGGTGACGGTCAGCAGGTTGTCGGCGATTCCATGCGCCAGCTTGGCGATGGTATTGGCGCTGGCAGGGGCAATTACCAGCAGATCGGCGTTGTGACCCAACCCAATGTGGGCAACGTGGGATTCCCCGCCCCACAGGTCGGCATCCACATAAGCCTTGCGTCCAGTGACGGATTGGAAGGTGATGGGAGTGATAAACTGGCAGGCACTGGGCGTGAGGACGACGTTAATGATCCCGCCTGCCTGGTGGATTTTGGATGCAAGATCGGCTGCCTTATAGGCGGCAATGGAGCCGGTTACGCCCAGGACGATGTTTTTTCCAGCAATTGGATTCATACCCCTCCTCAAGAACTTGATAACTTGTGGTTTCGCTCCCACAAAATACGCAGACCATCCAGCGTCAGCCAGGGAGCGATGATGTTAATGACGGGGGTTTCACGAGCAATGATTTCTGCCAACCCGCCGGTTGCCACCACCTTCATCTTTTCACCCAGGATTGCCCGAAAACGGGCAGTCATTCCCTCCACCATGGAAACATACCCGAAGAT
>JAGVUS010000256.1 GCA_019136175.1 Chloroflexota bacterium
GTCCTCACCCGCAAGAGTAACGGCAGCGGAAAGTAGAGGAAAACACGATGCCCATCACGTACTATCTCATCCTTTCCGCAATCCTGTTTGTCTTGGGCATTGCCGGTATGTTGATTCGCCGTAATGCCATCGTGGTCTTCATGTCCATGGAGATGATGTTTAACGCCGCCAACCTGTTGTTTGTGGCGTATGCATCCTATTATCAAATCCTGACCGGGCAGTTGTTTGTCTTCTTTGTCATGACGGTTGCCGCGGCGGAGGTTGCCATTGGTCTGGCGTTGATTGTGGCAATCTACCGCAACCGCAAGCAGATTGACGTGGATGATATGAGCAGCCTGAAGGGCTAGGCTGGTAGAGGAATCAAGGAGGAGTGCTTTCATGTTCATGAGCGAATCAATTCCGGATCCCGCCTTTGCCCTGGCGCCATGGGTGGTGTTTGCGCCGTTGATCGGCTTGCTGCTGAACCTGCTGGTGGGCAAACGGCTGGGGGAAAAGGGGCAGGGCTGGCTTGCCAGCACGGCAGCGGCTGCCTCGTTTGTCATCTCCGTCCTCCTGGCACTGGCGCTGACCCGCCATCCGGAAGGCACGGTTGTGAAACTGGCGGAATGGATCACCATCGGCGCGCTCAACCTGAACTGGGCGTTCCGGGTGGACACTCTATCCGTCACAATGATGCTGGTGGTCAGCGGGGTGGGGACTCTCATCCACATTTACGCCATCGGCTACATGCACGAAGATGTCCGCCACAACGGCGACCCCGGGCGTTTCCGCCGGTTCTTTGTGTATTTCAACCTCTTCATCATGGCAATGATGATCCTGGTGAGTGCCAACAACTTCCTGATGCTGTTTGTCGGCTGGGAAGGCGTGGGTTTGTGTTCTTATCTCCTGATTGGTTTTTGGTTTGAAAAAGGCGAGGGCGGGCTGGGGAATGCCCGGGCGGCAAAGAAGGCATTCATCGTCAACCGCGTGGGTGATTTTGGCTTGCTGATTGCCCTCTTCCTGATGTTCTGGGCGTTTGGCTCGCTGGATTTTGATGTGGTCTTTGCCAATGCCGGTGCGGCTGCCCCGGGCGTGCTGGTTGCCATCACGCTCTTTATGCTCCTCGGTGTAACCGGCAAATCCGCCCAGCTTCCGCTCTTCGTCTGGCTGCCGGATGCCATGGCGGGTCCCACACCCGTCTCGGCGTTGATCCATGCCGCCACGATGGTAACGGCAGGCGTGTACCTGGTGGCGCGCTCCCAGCCTCTTTACGGGCTTGCCCCGGATGCCCAGGCAACCGTTGCCTGGGTGGGCGGGCTGACCGCGCTCTTTGCCGCCACAATTGCTATCGGGCAGTATGATATTAAAAAAGTGCTGGCATACTCCACCATCAGCCAGCTGGGCTTCATGGTGGCGGCTGTAGGCATGGGCGCGGCGGTGGCGGGCATGTTCCACCTGGTCACCCATGCCTTCTTCAAGGCGCTGCTCTTCCTGGCGGCTGGCTCTGTCATTCTTGGGATTGAGAAGGGGCATGCCGCCTCGCATCACGGGCACCACGATCGCGAAGACGACCATTTTGATCCCCAGGATATGCGCAACATGGGCGGTCTGCGCAAGCGGATGCCCACCACATTCTGGGTGTACCTGGTTGGCTCCCTGGCGCTTGCAGGGATTGCCCCGCTGGCAGGGTTCTTCTCCAAGGATGAAATGCGCTTGCAGGGATTGCCCCGCTGGCAGGGTTCTTCTCCAAGGATGAAATCCTGGCAGCTGCCAGCCACAAGTTCCCGGTGGTCTTTGTCCTGCTGGTTATCGCTGCCTTCTTCACGGCATTCTATATGGGGCGGCAGGTCCTGATGGTCTTCTTTGGAAAGCCCCGCTCCCGGGCTGCCGAAGGTGCGGTGGAGAATCCCCCCATCATCACCCTGCCGCTGGTTGCCCTGGCAATCCTTTCCGCGGTGGGAGGGGTGTTAAACCTGCCGGGGGTGCATACGCTGGAACACTGGCTGGAACATACCCTGCACGGTCTGGAGCCGGGTGAGTTCATCCTGTGCTGCACGGTCTGGAGCCGGGTGAGTTCATCCTGTGGGTGGCGCTGGGTTCGCTGACGATTGCCCTGCTGGGAATCCTGGTTGCCTGGCTGGTGTACGGGCGCAAGCCGCTCGCCAGCCCCAAGACTGCTGACCCGCTGGCAAAGCCGCTGGGGAGCGTCTACCGCGGGATGGAACGCAAGTGGTGGGTGGATGAATTCTACCGGGCTGTGTTGCTGCGCCCGGCAGACTGGCTGGCGGAAAAACTTGCCGGTCCGGTGGACCAGGGCGGGATTGACAGCCTGGTGAACGGCTTTGGCAGCCTGACCCGCTCTCTGGCGGGCTTGCTGCGGCAGCTCCAGAATGGTTTTGTTCGTTTCTACGCGCTGGCGATTGTCTTTGGCGTGGTTGCCATTGTGCTGGCGTTGATTTTGCAGATGCCTTAGGAGCGGATGCGGTGGTAATGAAAATGCTCATCTCAGGGTTACTGACGAAAGAGGTTGGATGATGAATTGGTGGCTGAATCCGCTGGTGGTGGTGACATTTCTTCCGTTGATTGGCGTACTGCTGATTGCCCTGCTGGAGAAACAGCAGGTCCAGCTCATCCGCTGGATGGGGCTTGGCACGGCAGTTGTCACATTTGGCGCATCGCTCTGGCTGCTGGCGCAGTTTGAAGCCGGGCGCGGCGATATGCAGCTCCTGGTGGACCAGCCGTGGTTCCAGCTGGGCAGGCTGGCAGTTCACTTCCAGCTTGGCGTGGATGGCATCAGCCTGATGATGGTGCTCCTGACCACGCTGCTGACCCCGATTGCCATTCTCTCCACCTGGAAAGCGGTGGAGGAACGGGTCAAGCTCTTCATGGTTTTCTTCCTGCTGCTGGAAACAGGCATGCTGGGTGTCTTCCTGGCGCTGGACCTGGTCTTGTTCTTCCTCTTCTGGGAATTCACACTCATCCCGATGTACTTCCTGATCGGTGTTTGGGGCGGCGCACGGCGCATTTATGCGGCTGTCAAATTCTTCCTGTTCACCATGGCAGGCTCCATTTTTATGATGGCTGGCATTCTTTACCTTGCGAATGCTGCTGGCAGCTTCTCCCTGCTGGAACTGGCAGCCAACCGGGCTGCCTTTGCCGGGGCGGGGTTGTGGCTCTTCCTGGCGTTTGGGCTGGCGTTTGCCATCAAGGTGCCCATGTTCCCCCTGCACACCTGGCTGCCCGATGCCCACGTGGAGGCTCCCACTGCCGGGTCGGTCATCCTGGCGGCAGTCCTGCTGAAAATGGGTGCTTACGGCTTCATCCGCTTTAACCTGAGCCTGTTCCCCGAGGCGGCTGTCCAGCTGGCGCCCTACATGGCTGCGCTTGCCGTGGCAGGCATCATTTACGGCGCAGCGGTGGCGTATGCCCAGAAGGATCTGAAAAAGCTGGTGGCGTATTCCTCCGTCAGCCATATGGGTTTTGTCATCCTGGGCATTTTTGCCCTCAATGCGCAGGGTGTGTCGGGTGCGGTTTTACAGATGGTCAATCACGGCATCAGCACGGGGGCGCTCTTCCTGTTTGTTGGCATGCTGTATGAACGGCGCCATACCCGTGACCTGGCTGCCTTTGGCGGCTTGTGGAAGGTGATGCCCGTCCTGGCGGCGCTCACGCTGATCATCACCCTTTCTTCGGCGGGTTTGCCCGGGTTGAATGGATTTGTCGGAGAGTTCACCATCCTGCTGGGCGCATTTGGCTCGGAGGTGCTGGGGACCTTCTGGTTTGCTGGTCTGGCAGCGGTGGGCGTGGTTCTGGCGGCGGCTTACCTCCTCAAGATGTTTGAGAAGGTCTTTCTGGGTCCTGTGACCCTGGAGGAAAACAAGGGCTTGCTGGACCTGAACGCCCGTGAGATCATCACCCTCCTGCCGCTCCTGGTCCTGATGTTTGTGATTGGCATTTTCCCCAACCTGTTATTAAATATAATTAATCCCACGGTGGAACACATCCTGGCTCCGCTGGCGAGCCTGGTGCGGTAGAGAGGAGCGCAAGAATGAGCTGGAACGACCTGTATGTTCTGCTTCCCATGTTGGTGGTCATCGCCTGGGCGCTCGTCCTCCTGCTGGTGGATTTGTGGATCCCGCGCGGCAACAAAGGCATTACCGCCGGGCTGGCTGCAATTGGCATGGCTGCCGCTTTGGGGCTGACCCTGTCGCAGCGGGGGCAATCGCTGGAAGGCTTTGGCGGCATGGCTGTGCTGGATTCGTTTTCCGTGTATATGAACGTCATCATCCTGGTTTCCGGGCTGGCGGCTGTTGCACTGGCGCTGGATTACCTGAAAAAAATGGAGATCGAACGTGGTGAGTATTACGTCCTGCTGATGATCAGCGTCTCCGGAATGATGTTGATGACGCAGGCGCACGACCTGATCATGGTTTTTCTGGCATTGGAAATGCTCTCCATGCCCCTCTACGTGCTGGCGGGTTTTGATTCAAATCGCTTTGCTTCCGGCGAGGCTGCCCTGAAGTACTTCCTTCTGGGTGCCTTCACTTCCGGTTTCCTGCTCTATGGCGTGGCGTTGATCTTTGGCGCCACCAGCTACACCAGCTTCTCCGGCATCATCCAATCCGTCCAGGCAGGGACAGTCAACATGCCGCTGTTTGTGGTTGGTGTGGGGCTGGTGCTGGCGGCGTTTGGCTTCAAAGTTGCCGCAGTGCCCTTCCAGATGTGGACGCCGGATGTCTACCAGGGCGCACCTTCCCCGGTGACCGCCTTCATGTCCGTGGGTGTCAAAGCAGCCGCCTTTGCCGCCTTGATGCGGGTCTTTCTGGCGTTGTTCCCCTCGCTGGCAGCCAACCTGGCGCCCATCCTGGCGGTGCTTTCTGCCCTGACGATGATTGTTGGCAATGTGCTGGCAATTTTACAGACCAACATCAAGCGGCTGCTGGCGTTTTCTTCTATTGCCAATGCCGGTTACCTGCTGATGGCGTTTGTCTCCTATGGCAATTCCGGCATTTCCAGCCAGGTGGTTGGCTCCATGCTCTTCTTCCTGGTTGCCTATGCCCTCACAAGCCTGGGAGCCTGGTCGGTGGTGACGGCGATGGAAAAGCAGG
>JAGVUS010000276.1 GCA_019136175.1 Chloroflexota bacterium
CTTGTCCATCATCTCCCTGTCGGTTTTCTTACCGAAATCACAATTGTAGATACGCCCGGAACCAATGCGGTCATCCGCCAGCATGAGGAACTGACCACCCATTTTGTTCCCCGGGCAGACCTGGTGTTGTTCCTCACATCTGTGGATCGTCCATTTACAGAAAGCGAACGAAGCTTCATGGAGCAGATCCGCAATTGGGGTAAGAAAGTGATCATCATTCTGAACAAAATTGACTTGCTACAGGATGAAGCTGAGCTGCTCCAGGTGGAAACGTTTGTTCGGGAGAATGCCACCCATCTTTTAGGTACAACCCCGGAGATATTTCCGGTCAGTTCAAGGCTTGCCCTGCGGGCGAAAAATGGCGAACCTTCCCTGTGGGCACCCAGCCGGTTTGAGGCGCTGGAATCCTATATTCATAACACATTGGATCAAGGTAGCCAGGTCCGGTTGAAATTCTTGAATCCGCTTGGAATTGGGGCATACTTGGTGGAAAAATATGCCCGCGAGAATGAACGGCAGAAAAAAGTCCTGGAACAGGATGCTGCCATGCTGCAAAATGTGGATCGGCAGCAGCAGGTATATCGGATGGACATGAAGAAAACCTTCTCCCTGCGCATGGCGGAAATTGAAAACATATTCTATGAAATGGAACAACGCGGAGAGCAATTTTTTGAGGATCGGTTCCGGCTTGCACAGTTTTTCCACCTGATGAACAAGGAGCAAATGCAGGAAGAGTTTGAGCAGGAGGTGGTGGGGGATGTTTCCTTGCAGGTGGACGCCAGGGTGAATGAATTGATTGATTGGCTGGTGGAATCCGACCTCCGCCAATGGAAAGCTGTCACTTCCTATCTTGCGGACAGGCAGCGGGAGTATCGGGAATCACTGATTGGTGAGGATAACGCAAGCGGATTTCATTATGACCGCAGTCGTCTGCTGGATGCTATTGGACGGGAGGCTGACCGGGTTGTGGAGTCATATGACAGGCACGCCGAAAGCCTGCGGATTGCCACGGGGGCTCAAAACGCGGTGGTGGCATCAGCTGCGGTGGGGATCGGTGCCGTAGGACTAGGCACTGTTGTTACCATTTTGGCAACAACCATGGCAGCCGACATAACCGGCATTTTGGCGGCTGGTGTGATTGCTGCTCTTGGATTGTTCATCATCCCCGCCCGGCGGAGGCAGGCAAAACGGGAACTGCAGGAGAAACTGGCGTCCCTGCGGAGAAACCTGACACAGTCACTTCATGCGGAATTTGAGAAGGAGATCACACGAAGCACGGAGCGGATTGACCAGGCGATTACGCCATATACCCGGTTTGTCCGATCGGAAATCGGTCGCACAGACCAGGTTGAGATGGAGTTAAGCACTGCTTCGCTGGAAATTCAGCGGATCAGGGCAATTGTGGAAAGCTGGTAATTCCCCCACCTGTCAAATGGTTCTTGCGATGGAGAATTCCGGAAATTCCCCACTCGCTTCCTGCCATTCTGCCTGCACTTCTTCCACATACGAGGATCGTGGACCCTTCTGCAGGCTTTCCACCATTCGTTCCAGCGCAGGGCGGGAACCTTCTGCCACCACTTCCACCTGCCCGGTATAGGTATTGCGAACCCATCCAGTGAGCCCCAGCACCTGGGCAATTGTAACAACGAACGCGCGGAATCCAACCCCCTGTACCTGTCCGTACACCAGGGCGTGCAATCGGACTGATTGAGATTCATGCATGATGTTAACCTTCCGATGGGACTTGATTTCGTCTTTTCCAAATGCTGATGATGCCCACTGCAAGGGGGAATCCAAGCAACGCCAATCCGATCAGGATGTATGGACCAAGGTTTCGCCACGCCAGACCGGCAACATCCATTCCCAGTGATTCCTGGCGCCAGCGCATTTCGTAATCGGTGAGGGATATCCCAAATGTGGATTTAAAACCTTCTTCACAACCAAACCCGTTATCATAGGCATTCAGCAGGTTGACCACACCAGGAGTGCCAACCTGGTTATACAGGTACTGCATAAAAGAAGAAGATTGCGCATAGGCAAGAAATGCACCGGATGCATCGGATGGAAACGCACTACACAGTTGATTGAGCGGGATCAAACCATTGGAATGAATTGCTTTATCCAGTGCCCGGGGGTAGTCCGGGTTTGGGTAAAACTCAGCAATGGATGCCAGACCCTCCTTTAACCACGCGGGTAAGGAGGTGTACGAGTCTACCGTCTTCTGGTACAAAAGCAAATGCATCAGTTCATGTGGAATCTGGCGTTCCAATTCCATGCGCTGGGAAGGGCTGTCGGGGATTGATAGAAGAATGATGCCAAGATCGGGGTTGGCGTGACCTGCCACCCACGATTGTTGAACGAGGGAAAGGGCAGACTGTAAATCCGCCGGATCACGGTACACGTAAATGATTACCGGGTTGGGGATATTTGCCTGCACCAGTGAGGGCACGGTATCCAAAGCCTGTTGGGCAACATTCAGAATATCCTGCCCGAAATTCCGATCGCGATCATGCCAGTTTACCTGCAGGTTGGTTGCTTCCAGTGTCTCCCAATCAAAGCGGTTATCTATGTAGGAAAAATGATAGGTGTCACTGGTCCATTTTTCTCCTCCCCCGGAGGTGATTTCAAACCAAAAAAATACCATTGTGAAGGCGCGCAGTGCAAGCAGATCTGAGTCCACCTGGACAAGAATTTCCCCCTGCGCGCTGGGTGTGATTTCCACCAACCGGATGGACTGTCCGGCAGGTTGAATGGAGAGAAAAACGGATTGGATGTCCTGGTCTGTCAGGATCCGTCCCTGGAATGTGACCAATCCTCCAAACTCGTGGAAGACAGCTACATCCTCCATTTGAATATTGGTGTCTGCCTGCACCGATATAACGGGCAGGTTGGTCAATGTTAGAAATATTGCCAGGATGAAAACAGCCAGGGATGACCGACGGAGATACATGGATTTAGTGGCGTTTCCGTTTCTTTTTTAATTGTGGATCAGGGGGTTCCACAGGGTCGTCTTGGGGATTGGATGAATCATCATTGCCATCCCCATCAAACTCGAACATGCCAAGGTCGGCAAGCCCTTCGGTCATAAAAAGATTGTCGAGGGCATCCTCGATGACAT
>JAGVUS010000179.1 GCA_019136175.1 Chloroflexota bacterium
GGCGGGGGTGCATGATTCCAAGCTGATGACCGCGCGCCAGCGGGAGCGCTGGGCGGATGTGATTCGGGCTGCTGTGCAGGACTGGGCGGTGGGGATGGCATCCGCGGCGGAGATTGACGCACTGGGGATCCTGCCCGCCACCCGCCTGGCAATGCAGCGCGCCCTGGAGCAGCTCCGCACCCCGCCCGATCACCTGTTGATTGATGCCCTGCGGCTGCCTGATGTACCCGCTCCGCAGACCGCCCTGGTCCACGGCGACCGGCTCTGCCTGTCAATTGCGGCGGCATCGGTGCTGGCAAAAACCGCCCGCGATGCCTGCATGGCAGCCCTCGACGCCAGCCTGCCCGGCTATGGGATGGGCAGGCATAAAGGCTATGGCACCGCCCTGCACCGCGCCGCGCTGGAGCAGCTGGGCGCTTCGCCGGAACACCGCCGCAGCTTTGCCCCGCTGAAACGCCTGCCCACCCGCTGATCCATCCGCCGGGGGGCGCAAACCGGATTGGATCTGCACAATGTTTTTCCGGCAGCCAACGGGGGATTCCTGCCTGCCCTGCCAGCAAATCCCCGCTTTCATGATCGCAAAAACCAAAACAATTCTTAATTTAGCCTAAACTCATTGCAACTTCCGGGGGAAAAGAGCGTATGATATAAAGGTGTGCGCATCCCGCGGCACAATGAACATGCAAGGAGTAGTATGATGGAATCCAAACAACCGTATCTCTGGCCCCTGATCCTGATCATCATCGGGTTGGATATGCTGTTCACCCGGCGTTCGCCGTGGATGGGCGGTGTG
The DNA here is from genome assembly GCA_019136175.1 of Chloroflexota bacterium. Taxonomy (GTDB): domain Bacteria; phylum Chloroflexota; class Anaerolineae; order Anaerolineales; family Anaerolineaceae; genus CALMHE01. Next base: position 794 of record JAGVUS010000179.1, read on the forward strand.
ATTGCCCTGCTGGCAGTTGGTCTGATCGCCTTCTTGTTGGTCGGCGCGCCGGCACTGGGACTGAAAACCACCCCCAATATCATCACCGAGCGCTTCACCGAGCCCATCGGTTCCGCAGAATCGGCAACTGTGGACCTGGATCTCTCGCTCTATGCCACCACCATCCAGCCGCTGGCAAATTCCACCGACCTGGTGGATGCCAGCCTGACCCATGCCGGGCAGGTGACTTTCTCGGCTGCCGGTGAAAAGAACAAGACCATCTCGCTGGGCTACCAGCATCCCGACATGACCTTCTCCATCACGCCGGATGCCCGCTGGGACATTGGTCTCACCCCCGACCTCCCGCTGGATTTGAAGCTGGACGGCGGCTCCGGGTCGGTCACTGCCAACCTTGCCGGGTTGAACCTCTCCAATTTCTGGATGGATGTTGGCTCCGGGGCAGTCCGGCTGACGCTGCCCGCCGCGCCCGAAGCCTACCAGGCGGGGGTGGTTGGCGGCTCCGGCAGCCTGCACCTGTCCCTGGAGGACGGCGCTGAGGCGGATTTGAGCTTGGAAACCCACTCCGGCAGCGTGGAGCTGCGCGTGGGGCAGGATGCCAGCCTGCAGATTGTCGCCAGCACCGGCTCGGGCAGTGTGCGGTTCCTCCTGCCGGAGGACGCCGGGGTGCGCTTTGAGGTGGTGGAAAGCGGCTCGGGTTCGGTGAGTGTGTCAAACCGCTTTGAGAAAATCAGCGGCAGCGAGGCAAAGGAAGGCGTATGGCAGACCGCCGGGTGGGAGACCGCCGCCCGCCGCATTCATATCATCATCGAGGATCAAGGTTCGGGCAGCATTACAGTGCGTTAGGTTTTGCGGCTGCCTTTCCCCCACGGCAGGCAACATGCCTGCCGTGGGGTGGTTTAAGCAGGGGAACAGGCTGGAGGCTACAACACCAGCGCAGCGATGGCAACAATCGCCACAGGGACCAGCCCATACACCAGGATTTTACCCATCACGACCGATTCGTTATCCCCCAGCCCCACGGTGGAACAGCCAACAATCACCTTGGCAGGCGCCATCACGCTGCCCAGCGAGCCGCCTGCCGTCTGCGCGCCGAGGATGAGCGGAACCGGCAGCCCCAGCAGCTCGGCGGTGCGCATTTGCAGCACGGCAAACAGGACGTTGGCATTGTTGTTGCTGCCGGTGATGAACGCCCCCAGTGCGCCGATGAAAGGCGCCACAGCCGGGTAGAGCGCCGCCCCAAAGCTGGCACTCAAGCCCTCCGCCAGCAGGTTGGTCATGCCGGAGTGCGACATGATCACTGCCATGCCGACCATTGCCAGGATCCCCAGCGAGGAATTGACCGCCCCGCGCGTCATCTTGTTCAGGATTCTGCCCGCCGCACCCGGCTTGTACAGCCCGGCGCGCTTATAGATGAAGTAGGAAATGACCGACGAGTACAGCAGGATCGCCCCCGGATGCCCGAAGATGTTGATGCTCCTGCCGGGTTCCGCCGGGGTGGTGTAGCCGTGGGCGGTGACCAGTTCGGGGAATTGCAGTGTGAACTGGACCGAATCCGCCAGCCGGTTGACTGCCGGGATGAGGTTGATGGCAAATGCCAGCACCACCAGGATGATGTAACCGGAGAGCGCCAGGGCGGTTTCCTTGAAGGTGTGACCGTTCCCCGCCCGCAGGCTGGGGTTGCCGCGGTACCAGGGCAGGCGCGCCACGCCCACGCCCACAATCAGCCCCACCATGGCAGCGCCGGTTGCGCCCAGCGTCCACAGGTGGTGGGTGGCAAGCCAGTACTGCACGGCGCCCATCACCGCACTGAGGAACAGGACGGCAGGCAGGGTGCGGAACAAGCCCTTCCAGCCGGAGGCAACCAGCGCCACGATGGCGCCGCAGCCAATGCAGGAAATGCCCAAAAAGAGGGCGGAATCCGGTGCCAGCAATTCCCCCGGCAGCCCGGTGACCGCCATCAGGGTCTGGAAGGAGGTGGCAAGCGAGCCAAAATTGACCGCCCAGCCATGCCCAATGCACGCCATGATGACCGCCTGGACGGGATGGAAACCCAGCCCAACCAGCAGCGGCGCCGCCACCGCCACCGGCACGCCAAACCCGCCCATCCCCTGCAGGAAGGAGGCGAAAAGCCAGCCAAGCAGCAAGCCCTGCACGGTTTTGTCGGAGGTCAGCGCTGGCAGTGTGCCGCCAATCACCCGCACCGCCCCGGCTTCATCGGCGGTGTGGAAGAGCAGCAGAGCCGTCCAGATAATGTAGAGAACATCCAGCGAGAGCAGGATGGCTTTTGCCTGGGTGTAGGCAATCAGTTTGGGGCTGGCGCCAAATACCAGCAGGGCAAGCAGCACCGCCGCCACCCAGCTGACCGCACCGGCTTTGCTGCCACCCCAGTGGAATCCCAGCATCAGCACCAGGATCACCAGGACGGGAGCCAGAGCCAGCAGCCAGTGGAGGAGTGTGAGTTGCATCGCGGGGAAATTATACTCCATCCGGCGAGATTCCAGATTTGGTACATGAGTCGCAGACGCGCCGTCCTCCACGCGCGCGGGATTGTTTTGGAATCCATCTCGATATGTGGAACTAAGGGGCTTACTAACCGCCAACCCCCCACATGTGGGGGTGGACTGGCGCGCAAAATCGCAAAAGTGCCATGCGTATAACCTGCCAGCCCTGGCGGACAACCTTAAAGAACCCGAATTTCTTTAAGGTTAATAATCTTAAAGATCGCGGATTTTTTAGGCTGGCGTAGGGTATTCGCCTTGCAACCTGGCTGCCTTTTTGCTAGAATCCAATCATCGCCGGGAGGGATACCCGGCGCTCCGTGCCAACCTGCTCGATTGTTGATATTGGCGACAATGGAATTCCACTGCAAAAGCAGTGGTTTTCTGTCCCTTTGTGTTGCCTGTGACCGGCATGGAATTTTGAGAACGAGGAAGGTGCGCATGAACGCCGAACAAGCCTGGCAGGTCGCTCTTGACCAACTGCAGCGTGAAATGTCCAAAGCGTCCTACGATACCTGGGTGCGCTCCACGGAACTGGTCTCCTGCGAAGGGGATGTGTTCACCGTGGGTGTGCAAAACGCCTTTGCCCGCGACTGGCTGGACACCCGCCTGACCGGTGCAGTGGAAGAGAAGCTGACCGGCATGCTCCAGCGCCCGCAGACAGTCCAGTTTGTGGTGCTGCACCAGGACGATTCCGATGCGGTGGATGAACCCGCCAGCCCGGAACGGCAAAGCCCTGTATCGCGCCCGCCTTCCCCGTTTAACAGCCGCTACATGTTTGAAAATTTCGTGGTGGGCAGCAGCAACCGGCTGGCGCACGCCGCCTGCATGGCAGTGGCGGAATCTCCCGCCCACGCCTACAACCCGCTCTTCCTCTACGGCGGTGTGGGGCTTGGCAAAACCCACCTGCTGCATGCCATTGGCAGCCAGGCTTATCAGCAGGGCTTGCAGGTGTTGTATGTCTCAGCGGAGGATTTTACCAACGACCTGATCAATGCCATCCGCACCCACAACACTATGGCATTCCGCGAGCGCTACCGCTCGATGGACGTCCTGCTGATTGACGACATCCAGTTTATTGCCGGAAAAGAATCCACCCAGGAGGAATTTTTCCATACCTTTAACACCCTGCACGGGCAGGAAAAGCAGATTGTGATGACCTCCGACCGACCGCCCAAGGCGATGGGTTCGCTGGAGGAACGGCTGCGCTCCCGCTTTGAGTGGGGTCTGATCGTGGACATCCAGCCGCCCGACCTGGAAACCCGCATTGCCATCCTGCGCTCCAAGGCGGACCGTGCCGGGAGGGATGTGCCCCAGCCCATCCTGGAGATGATCGCCCAGGCGGTCCAGTCCAACATCCGCGAACTGGAAGGCTCGCTGACCCGCGTGCTGGCATATGCCGACCTGAGCGGTCTGCCGCTGACCATGGACCTGGTCAAGACCGCCCTGGTGGACCTGCTGCCGCAGCGCCGGGCGGTGGAGCCGCGCCGGGTGGTGGAGATGGTTGCCAACGCCTTTGGATTGACCAGCGCCGAACTGACCGGGCGCGGCCGCACCCGCGAGGTGGCACTGCCCCGCCAGGTGGCAATGTACCTGCTGCGCGAGGAGGGCAACGTTTCCCTGCCGCAGATTGGCGAAATGCTGGGCGGGCGCGATCATACCACCGTCATGTATGCCTGCGAGAAGGTGGCGGACATGATGGAACGCGACGACCGCCTGCGCCGCCAGGTTGTCCGCATCCGTGAAGAACTATACGGAAGCCGAGCCGGGTTCTAGGGGAACCCCCGGCATCTTTTTGTCCCTGCAAGGCGTTTGATCACAA